>CAYUWT010000007.1:0-15104 GCA_964448625.1 uncultured archaeon | reverse complement strand
AAATGCGCCAGGCGGGGATTGAACCCGCGTCTGCACCTTGGCAAGGTGCCATCCTACCACTAGACTACTGGCGCGGTGGTTTGAGGTATACCGAATAATTTAATCAGCTTGGTATACCTCTTAATCTCCCTTTGCCTTTTTCATCTTGATGCTCCTGCACTTCGGGCACAGCCTGGTTGCAGGCTCCATGAAGATGGGCTTGCCCACATACCCGCATGCCTCGCATTCGTATTTTGCCATTTGACCAGCTCTTGCTTCTAACTAAGAATGTTAGGTTTATAACTTTCGCTAAAAGAATGTGCGGATAGATTAGGACAATCCGAACTGCTTTGCAATCTGGGCTAACGGCCCTCTCTTGAAGGCCTTGCCGCCTTTCGCCATCTTCAGAAGCTTCTTCGTCTGCTTGTAATATTTGAGCATCTCCCTTACCTCCTCGGGTTTCGTGCCTGAACCCCTGGCCGCCCTCTGAATCCTTGAGGCGCTTATTATATCAGGGCTGGCCTTCTCCTCCTTCGTGAAGCTGTCCAGCATGTATTTCCACTTTCTCATCTTGCCTTCCTGCACATCCAGATAGCCCGCAGGCAGCTTTATATGCCCGAAGCCGGGTATCATATCCGCGACCTTTGAAAGCGCGCCCATCTTCTTCATCCCTTCTATCTGCCCGTAAAAATCGTTCATGGTAAACTCCCCTTCGAGCATCTTCTTCGCCTGCTCCTCCCCTATGCCTGCCTCCTTAGCCTTCTCGAGCAGCCCCTGTATGTCCCCGTAGCCTATGAGGCGGGAAACAAACCTCTTCGGGTCATAGCGCTCGATATCGCTCACTTTCTCCCCATTGCCTATGAATTTTATCTTCGAATTTGTGGCTGCCGCTGCGGAGAGGGCTCCGCCTGCCTTTGCCGTGCCGTCAAGCTTTGTGACTATTATGCCGGTTATGCCCACAAGCCTGCTGAACTCTTCCGCCTGTTTGCGGGCAGCCTGCCCCAGATCAGCAGGTATCACAAGCAGCACCTCATCCGGCTTTATCTCCCTTTCAAGCTCCTTCAGCTCCTTGGCCAGCCCTTTGTCCAGCGCATCCCTGCCTGCGGAATCAAATATGAGCACATCCTCCTTTGCTCTTTTAATTGCAGCCTTTGCTATCTCTGAGGGCGCGGAGCCCTCATGGTAAACAGGCGTATTGATTGCCTTCCCCAGCTGCATGAGCTGCTCCTTCGCAGCAGCCCTGAAGGTGTCGCATGCAACTAGAGCAGCGGAAAGACCCTTCCCCCTGAACCAGTATGCGAGCTTTGCGGCTGTGCTTGTCTTGCCGCTGCCGAACAGGCCGACGAGCAGTATCTTCTGCCTCTTTATATCAAGCGTTACTGGCTCGGAGCCAAGGAAGGCCACTATTTCATCGTAGAAGGCCGTTACAAAGACCTCCCTGAGGGTAAGGCCGCTTGTTGGCTGTGCATTGAGCACCTTGCCCTTTATCCTAGAGGAAAGCTCGTAAACAAGTTCCACATCAGCATCCGCCATTATAAGCGCGCGGGAGAGTTCATTGACTATCTCTGTGACCGCCTTATTGTCTACCACCCCGAGGCCGGCTATCCTCCTAAGTGTATTCTTCAGGCTTGCGCCAAGTGTATCTATTGCCATATCAACTCCCCGCACATTAGGTTCGGGTAGTTATAGTTCCTTTTAATAATATATAATCTACTGCTCAATAAGCTCGAAAGAAGCCTCTCCGCCAGCCTGCTGCACCTTTTTGCAGACCGCCTCTGCCGCTTCTGTAAGCCCGGCCCTCAGCTCTTTGTAGCTCTTTCCTGTACCGGTGAGTATATACTTGGGGGCGGATATGTACTTGACCTTGAAGCCTTTTACAGAAGAGAGAGCATCCCTTATCAGCTCTATCCCATTAGGGGCATAGCTGGTAAGATTCAGCACCGCTTTGGCCGCGTATTCTTTCTCTACCAGCTTCCTTTTGGCTATCTCTGCGAGGGCCGCAGCCCATTTCTCCGGAACTCCCTTTTCTGTGAGGAGGGCAGGGTTGCTTAGGGCTGTCTCAAATGATTTGATAAGGCTGCCGAACTCTTCCAGAAGCTTATACCCGGCTTCCTCATAGGCCTGGTCCAGGGTCTTCTTCATGGACTGCGCTGCAATCTCCAGCATCTTTTCCGCTTTCTTCTCGCGGTTAAACTGGCTCAGCTTGCGTGCAGCATCTTTTTCGTTCACCCTCTTTACCGAAAGCAGTATATTATCGCCCTCAACCCTCATCACAAGGCATACAACATGCTGTTTTTCCTTCAGGAACTCCCTTATGTCCCGCACCCATTTTCTGGCTACCTCGCTCACATGTATCATGCCGGTTCTGTTGTATTCGATGAGTGTGGCTATTGCTGAATTGGGATGCAGCTTTTCTATCCTGCATATCACAAGCTCTCTCGGTGATGGTAGGCCTTTTTTCCTCATAGGTGTAGTTTAGGTGACAGTATATTTAAACAGTCATCAAAGATTAAGATGGACAGCTACATAAAGCCGCAGTCAGTGGAAAGCTCTGTCAGTGCAGGCAGCGGGGGTCTGGATTTGATGGGGATGGTTGAGATTTCGGAGAACACGAGAACCATAAAGGACCCGTTCTTCCACCTCACTATGGGAGGGAGCATAATCTGCCCTCCCTGTGTACACAAGGGCATCATATTTTTCGGGTGCTGTGATGGCAATGTGTATGCTGTTGACAGGGATGGAAGGGAGGTGTTCAGGTTCGGGACAGGCGGACAGATTATCGGGAGCCCTGCGGCAGAGGGGGAAAGCGTGCTCTTTGGGAGCTATGATGGCAACCTTTACTGCATGAATGCAGGCGGCGAGCTGGAATGGAAGTTCAGCACCAACGATGTTATAATCACGAGGCCTTTTATCACGAAAACAGCTATATATTTCGGGTGTCACGACGGGAGGCTGTATGCGCTGGACAAGGATGGCAAGCTGCTCTGGAGCTATGCAACAAAGGGGCCTGTGTATGCGGATCCATTTGTCCACAGGGATATTGTTTTTGTCCCGTCAACGGACAACAGCATGCATGCCGTATCAGCAGAAGGGAAGTTGTTGTGGGAGTTCCCTACAAACGGGGTTGTAAGCAGGGCAAGAACCGGAGGCAATGCGGTCTTTTTCGGCTCCAAGGACAGGAATCTTTATTCAGTAAGTATGGAAGGCAGCCTGCTATGGAAGTTTCCTGCCTCTGATTCGATAGGAACCTATAACCCGAACATAAACAGCAATATTGTCTATACAGGCTGCTTTGATGGGAATGTGTATTCTCTGGATATGAATGGTAACCTGGTGTGGAAATTCAGCGGGAGGGATTTAACGGTTGCTCCTTCCTTCCATGAGGATATGATTTTTGTCCCTTCATATGATGGCAGCCTTTATGCTCTCGATAGGGAGGGGAGGCTTCTGTGGAGGTTTGAGGCAAATGCGGGAATAAGCGGGGCTCCTGTTTTCCTAGATGGGAAGGTGATATTCGGCAGCTGGGACTGCAACCTCTACTGCATAACCACAAAAGGCGAGCCTGTGTGGAAATTCGGGACAAGCCTTGGAGCGCCTTCCCTGATTGATATGGGAAGCATACCTCGCGTTGATCTCGAGCTGCCTCCTGTGCAGCAAGCGCGGGAGGAGAGGGAGATTTATTCTCTTCCCAGATCACAAACAACCGAACAGACAGGAGGAAGCCTCTATTCTGTTGAAACGGAGTATTCGGAGAAGGGCCATTACCAGCACAAGGGAAGGAGATATAAATAACCTGTACCTGTAAACCTTTTTGATAAGTTCAATGGGAAAAAGGTGAAGTTTTTGGATTAAACCTTTTTGATAAGTTCGATTGGAAAAAGGTTTACTTCATCACTCCCATAATCTTGGTCTTTATTATGCCCCTGCCGCCCGTGGATTCTGCAAGGACTGTCCCGCAAACGTTGCATTTTACAGCTGCCGCAGGCTTCTCGAATATCACCTGCTCGTTCTTGCACTTCTCGCATTTGACCTTGAGGAATTTTGATGCCATAATCATTCAGCCCTCAGCTCAAACTTCTTGATCCTGAAGCCCTTTTTTGTGTGCATTTTCTTGCATACAGAGCATTCGAGCCTGATGTCAAGCTTCTTCGTAGGCTTGCCTTCCCCTTTCGGGTTGGGTTTTGGGAAGGAGCCATAGCCCTGCAGCTTCCTTTCAAACCTGTGCACGCTCTGTGAGTTCGGGTGGGCCGCGCTTCTTGCTTTTTTCCTGTTTATCTTGACCGTGTGCCCCGAGTGCTTCCTGCAGTATGGGCAGTAGGTGCTTATCTGCTTCGGGAATTTCATAAGAATCACTTATATCTACTTGGGTAAGGTTATAAATATCTTTTGACCCTTTCTTAGCGTAAACCTTTTCCGTGCACGCTTTTATCAAGCTCATTTAGAAAAGGGTGCTTGGAAAAGATTTATTTTCCTATTTTCAGCTCCTGAGCGGCCCCTTTTTCAATAAGCACCTTTGCGTTTTCCTCAGGCAATGAGGCTATATCGCCGGACCTGTAGGGGCCGTAATTCCGCATGTCCATCCCAACAAAGCGTGGTATATCGGTGCTTACTGCTATCTGCAGAAGCCTTTCCCTGCTTGCCGCAAGCAGTTTTTTCTTTTGCTCTTGGTAGTTTTTCAGGGTTTCAAAAACCCTGTCAAACAGCTCCTTCTCATGCGACTCCAGACCTTCAGGCATGGCGCCGCTGCGCGCGGCATAGATTGCCATGTTCACTATCTTGCGCTCCCTTATGTTCAGCAGCTCCTCGAGTGTTTCCTTCGCTGTCGAAACCTCCAGTTTGTCCTCGCCTTCCGCGAGTGCAGACTTCTTCTCAAGGTAGCTCCTTACCTCAGAGAAGAAGTTTTCCGGGAGCTGCTGCAAAGCATGGGAATTCTTTTCCTCGTTGAACAGCCTCCTCAGGGCCTCGAAGGTTATCATAGCTCAGGATTGTTTTCTGCTTTTTAATTGTTTCTATGCAATTTACATTATGAGCAAATACGGCTACGGCTACCAGACAGGCGGCATGCAGTTCTCTGAGCAGGCCCCTGAGATGCCTGTAACCTTCAGGATGGTTGAGGCCTCGATGATAGCTAGGGAGTTCGATATTCCGCCGGGATTCAACATCGCCACAGGAGGCAGCATAGACAACCCGCCCTCGATCAGGGATGGGATTATTTACGTAGGCGCATGCGACCACAATTTCTATGCGGTGAACGGGGAAGGGAAAGAGCTGTGGAGGTTCAAAACAAGCGGCCCCATTGTCTGTCCTTCTGCCCTTACTGATGAGATTATATTGTTCGGCTGCCATGACCGCAATCTGTATGCCGTCAGCTATGAGGGCAGGCTTTTGTGGAAGATAGAGACGGAAGGCCGCATAATGTCCCAGCCTTTCGTTCATGAGGGTATAGTTTATTTTGGCTCGGAAGACGGGAAATGCTACGCGGTGACAATGGAAGGCAAAGTGCTGTGGAAGTTCGCTGCCAACGGCCCGATACCTTCCTTCACCCTGGTCCATAATGATGCTGTATATTTCGGCTCCTTTGACAACAACCTCTATGCGGTTTCGCTTGAGGGCAGGCTTCTTTTCAGGTTCCCTACAAATGGCGCTGTGAGCTCGCCCAAAACAGATGGAAAGCGTATCTTCTTCTGCAGCCATGATGGAAACCTCTATGCAATAACTCCTGAAGGTAGCTTGTTGTGGAAGTTCGCAAGCAAAGGCCCTGTAAGGGCGTGGCATCCGGGTTTTGTGGGAGGCGTTGTTTACTTCGGCTCGCTTGACAACAACCTCTATGCCCTGACGCCGGAGGGGAGGTTATTGTGGAGCTTCCCAATGGATGACTACACTATCATGCCGCCTGCATTGCACAAGGATACGCTGTACATAGGCTCTTCGGATACCAACCTCTATGCCATTGCGGTTGATGGAAACTTGAGGTGGAAATTCAATACCAATGGCTTTGTTGTCGGAACTCCCGCAGTCTGGAATGAGAGAGTATATTTCGGCTCATGGGACTGCAACTTATACTGCATCACCACAAAGGGGGAGCTCATATGGAAGTTCAAAACAAGCCTGGGCACTCCGAGCACTTTTGCTCCTCCCGTTGCAAAAATAAGCCTGCAGCAGCCTGCATTTGCAGGCCATGCAAGCCCTGATATAAACGTCTACCAGCGGCCTTCAAGGATTGAGTTCGAGCGCGAGGGGAGCCTGTACAAAGCAGATACAACCTATAAAGCCAAGTCCAAATACCAGGTGGAGAGCAAATACAGATAGTCTCTCACTGCTCCCTCATCTTCACCGGCGGGTAGCTTGCGGGATTTTTTATCTGCCTGCATGTGGAATCAGGCTTGCAAACCCCAAAGCTTAAGTAATAGGCCTCATTCAAACAGTTGGGGGGCGGCAATGCCCTGCCTTTCTGCCTGAAGTAGCGCAGCTGTCCCCTTATGTAGCTTTCGGGTAAAGGGGGCTTGTTCTTCTGGTTCCACTCCAGTATCAGCCTTTCAATCTCTTCATAGCTCCACTTCATTGAGGACAGGAAATTGATTAATATGAAAACAGAGCGCTTCCTGCCCTCAGCCAAACCCTCGAGAATGAGCTTTATGCAGGGAGGGAAGAATTCTTTTGGGATGGCTTTCTTTATTTCCGGGGGTTGCGCGCTGAATATTTTTTTCCTTTTCTTCTCAACCTTTGCATTCCACTCAAGAGCGCTCATAACAAGGGCTTCTGCTTCGTTCTTTGCGGCTTTTTTGAGGAAGGGTATGGTGAAATCAGCGTTTTCCGGCTCGGCCTGCTCTTTTGAGAAAGATGATGTTTTGCCGGGATTTATGGGGATTGAAACAAGGAAGGTGTTGCGGTTGAGGCTGAAGGGCATCCTGTAGAGGTGGCGTGGGGAGATTAAAACCGCGTCTATTTCCACTATTTTGAACGGGTCTATGCCCGTTGCGGTAAGTATCTTCCCCGTTTCCAGCTTCACCGCTGCTGCAAGCTCCTCAGGATTCCAGCGGGAAAGCAAGGCTGCTTCCAAATCCTCCGCTATAGACTGTTTCAGGTATGCTACGACAATCCTTGCTATTCCAGGAAACTGTTTCACCACAGGCTGGAAATTTACTGATTCAGGGATGCTCTCCCACGGTATTCCTATGTGCAGCCCTGTCCCCCCGCTGAATTTTACCCCATAGCTTTCCACACCATGCTTTTTGAGGGAATTGAATATCACCTGGGCTGCGGCTTTTGCATGTTCCAGTTCTTCCACATCCAAATCGAACACTATGTCAAAGCCCTCGCGCAGCTGGCCGTAATTGGGTGCAGCAAGAGCAGCTATGTTTTTCCACCTTTCTATGGAGCAGTGGAATTCAACAACACCTGCCCTCACAAGCGTTGGTATGTCTGCAGCATTCGCAATGGAGTTGGGCCTCTTGTCAAAGGCGCCGCTCCTAAAAACCCCTACAACCTCCCTTCCTGCAGAATGGGCAAGCAGGGCTGCCTGCACCTCTTCCTTCGAGTAATAAGCCAGTATGTCATTTGGGCTCATAATGTGAACTTCTCGGGAGGCAATTAAAGCTTGCACAACTTGAGGAACATGAGCCAAATCAAATCAAGTTCATGTTCCTCTAACTACATCGGGCCGGCAGGGCCGGTACAAGGTTAAGCATCCGTATTTTATTTTAGGATGTAAGAATAGGTATGTCGGAGTTTGAGATGTTTGCTGCGGCTGTCATAGGCCTCGGCTTCGGCGCGTATTTCTTCATGAAGGGCTTCGAATGGTTCAGGAGAAAGAGGCTTATAGAGGGCATTCCTACATGCAAAGTCAGGTCGATAGCGATGGGGCTTGTGGAGGTTGCCGGAACTGCAAAGCCGAAGAAACTGCTCAAAGGACCGTTTTCGGGAAAGGAATGCGTCTACTACAAATACGCCATAGAGGAGTATAGGAGGACAGGAAAGCACAGCAGATGGGTGAAGGTGAAGGAAGGCTCCAGCAAGGAGAGATTCTATCTTGAGGATGATACGGGCCAGGTGCTTGTGGATCCTGCAGGAGCTGAAATAGACATACCTCTCGATTACGAATCCGAATCGGGTCTGGGGAAGGATCCTCCGGAAACAGTAAAGAATTTTATATCTTCTGCGGGGCTGAGCCATGAGGGCTTCCTAGGCATGAATAAGACAATGAGGTACAGGGAATATCACATAGCACCCAGAGACACGCTTTATGTAGTGGGAACCGCCGATGATAACCCTGAAGTGGAGGAAGGCATAGCAGTAAAAGGGCATGAAGACGTGATGATAGGCAAGGATGACAACTGGTTCTACATTTCGGATACTTCAGAGAAGAAGGTTCTCAAAAAACTCTCCCTGAAAGCATGGGGAAGTATGCTTGGCGGGCCCGCGCTTATCATAGGTTGCCTGTTTTATATATTCCTTGTGCTAAGGATATTATAACAAGTGATAAAATGGCTCTTGGTCTCGATATAATAATGTGGCTGATACCGCTGCTTTTGGTAATCATTGTCATAGGTGTGTTTGTAATAATCTACAACAACCTCATAAGGCTGAGGAGAGACATAGACAAGGCATGGGCCAACATAGGCGTTTTGTTAAAACAGAGGCATGATGAGCTGACAAAGCTTGTGGATGCTGTAAAGGGGTATATGAAGTTTGAGAAGAAAACACTCGCCCAGATAACCGAAGCAAGGACATCTTTTCTGAAGGCTAAAACAGTTGAGGACAAAGCAAGAGCTGACAACATGATTTCGGAGGCGTTCAAAACCATTTTTGCTGTCGCGGAAAACTACCCGCAGCTGCAGTCGCAGAAAAGCTTCCAGCAGCTCCAGGAAAGGATATCGGGGCTGGAGAACGAGATTGCCGACAGGAGGGAGTTCTACAACGACAGCGTCACAACATTCAACATAAAGATACATTCCATACCAGATATGGTAGTGGCCGGGATGCTTAAGTACGCGGATATGGAGCTTTTTAAGATTGCTGAGCATGAAAAAGAGGATGTGAAGATAAATTTTTAGCTTTCACTCGATTAAGATAGCGGGCTTAAGCGGTTTTGCCTTCTCCCTCTTTCCTGCGGGGTCGTAAACATTGATATCGCTCCCTCTCCATATCATTATTTTTTCTATGTTTAGTTCTTTCTTAAAAGATTCTATGCTTTCCGCAAGCGCCTCGTATTCCTCCTGAGCTGAGGGTATTGCATGCAGGGAGCTGAAATCCTTCATGAGCTCCTGCGCGAATCTCGCGGCCTGCTTCCCCAAAGCCTGTATACTTTTGCTCTTCATTATATGGGCTATTGCCTGCCTGGGCTCCTTGACATTCTCGAATATCTCGTTATATACAGTGTGCTTCCATTCGGAGGCAAGGTATATGTGGACTTTTTTGGGCTTCATGCCCGTGAGTTTTATTATCTCCTTTATGTCCGCCAGCGTGTTGTCAACCAATTCTTCCAGTTTTTCAAGCCTCCTGTCTATCAGGTTCCCGTCCGCTTTCGGCCATGCATGTGTTGAAACAAAAGGCTTTTTGCCCAGCTTGTGCCACAATTCTTCGCATATGTGCGGCGCGAAGGGGCACAGCAAAACAACCAGTGTTTCCCTGCATTCCTTCCATATTTTTTCCGAAACCTTGTCCGAGTGCTTTGCGAGCCTGCTGGTGAAGGCTATAAGAGAGTTCAGGGCCTTGTCAAACCTCAGGGTTTCCATAGCGGCAGTCATCTCCTCTATAGTGTGGTGAAGGAAGCTAAGCATCTGCCTGTCTGCAGTCCCGCTTTTCGCTTCGTTTTCAGCCGTTTTCTGCAGAACCAAAGACTGGGCCTTCTGCAAAAATTTATGGGCGCCGAGAACGCCCTCATCGCTCCATTCCAGCTCCCTGTCAGGGGCAGCGCGCAGCAGAAGGAATGTGCGGGCCGTGTCTATCCCGTATTTGGAGGATATCTCCTCAGGGCTCACAACATTCCCGTAGCTCTTGCTCATCTTTGCACCGTCCTTCACAACCATGCCCTGCGTGAACAGCTTGGAGAAGGGCTCGCCAAAATCCACGAGGCCCATGTCGCGCAGCACTTTAGTAAAAAACCGGGCGTAAAGCAGGTGGAGTATTGCATGCTCTATCCCGCCTATGTACTGGTCAACCGGGAGCCAATAGCCTGCTTCTTTTTTATCAAAGGGTTTTGTCTTTTCATGCGGGCTGCAATAACGAAGGAAGTACCAGCTGCTGTCCACAAAGGTGTCCATTGTGTCTGTCTCTCTCCTTGCAGGCCCGCTGCATTTGGGGCATTTGGCATTCACAAAGCCCTTGGAGCCGGCAAGCGGGTTCCCTGAGCCTGTGAACTTCACATCCTCGGGGAGCAGGACTGGCAGCTCATTTTCAGGGACAGGCTGGAGCCCGCATTTGCCGCAATATATTACAGGTATGGGTGTTCCCCAATACCTCTGCCTTGATATCAGCCAGTCGCGCAGCTTGTAGTTTGTGGCTTTTTTTGCATTGTTGTTCATGAGAAGCCAATCGGCTATTTTCGGGAGGGCCTCCCTGTTTGTAAAGCCGTTGAACTGGCCTGAATTAATCATTATCCCGTCTTCCGTATAGGCATCCTTCAGCTGATTCACATCAAAATCAGGCCTGTCCTTCGGTCTTATCACCACCTTGAGCGGTATTCCATATTTCTTCGCGAACCTGAAGTCCCTCTTGTCATGGGCATCGCACATCACTGCTCCGGTGCCGTACTCCATAACTGCAAAATTTGCCACCCAGATAGGAATCTTTTCCTTGGAGGCGGGGTTGATGGCATACCTGCCGGTAAATACGCCTTTCTTCTCTTTTTCCTCATTGAGCCTGTCAATTGTGCTTTCCTTTACAGCGTTTTTCACAAAATTCTCCACTTCGCTTTTGTATTCCGTCCCTTCAACGAGTTTCTCCGCAAGCGGGTGTTCAGGTGCAAGAGCAAGGAAGGTTGCGGAAAATATTGTATCAGGCCGCGTGGTAAAGGCTGCTACCTTCATGTCCATGCCGTCAACGGGAAAATATATCTCTACGCCCTCGCTTTTCCCTATCCAGTTGCGCTGCATCGCTTTAACGTTTTCAGGCCAGTCAAGCTTTTCAATGTCTTCCAGCAACTGCTCCGCATATGCGGTGATTTTGAAAAACCACTGCTCGAGCTCCTTCTGGGTAACGAAGCTTTTGCATCTCCAGCACTTGCCTCCTTCAACCTGCTCGTTAGCCAGGACTGTCCCGCAACCCGGGCACCAGTTTATGGGGGCCTTTTTGCGGTAAGCCAGGCCTTTCTTGAGGAACTGGAAGAAGAACCACTGGTTCCATTTGTAGTATTCGGGGTAGCATGTCGCTATTTCCCGTTCCCAGTCATAGCTCATGCCGAGGTTCTGCTGCTGCTGTTTTATGGTTCTGATTGCGTTTTCCGTGAAAATCCGGGGGTGGCTGCTGTTCTTTATTGCTGCATTCTCCGCAGGCAGGCCGAAGGCATCATAGCCCATGGGATAGAGAACATTGAAACCCTGCATTCTTTTAAAGCGCGCATAAGCATCGCCCATTGCATAGTTTCTCACATGCCCCATGTGCAGGCCTGAGCCGCTTGGGTAAGGGAACATCTCAAGCACATAGAACTTTTTCCTTTTGCCTCTCCTGGAGCGAAATATGCCTGCCTTTTCCCATTTCTCATGCCATTTCCCCTCCATTGTCACGCGGCCCATAAGCAATTATTATGGGTTATAAAGTAATATTGCTTTTCGGTGCGTGAGGCCGGGAGAACGGCAGACAGTAAGTAGCCCTTGGACAAGCTGGATTGTGCAACACTCCAAAAGGAGCCTTTCAGCCCCAATATTGAGCAAAAGCAGTAGTTAGCAGAAATCGGCGGCGGGCCTCAATAGACGCGGCCTCTGTGGTCTATTCTCACAATGCCGATGAAATTTTTGCTATAATCAACTTCGTACAAAATCCGGTAGTCTCCAACTCTTACCCTGAATATCTTCTCCTTGTAACCTTCAACCATCTCGATTCCTGCGGGTGCGGATTGACAGCCAAGTCCTCTATCTTTTTGAGCAGCCGTTTGGCCAGAATCCTGTCGATTTTCTTGAAGAATTTGAGGGCCTGGCTGGAATATTCAACCTGAAACATCACAATCCCAGCTCTTTCTTAAGCTGCCTGTGGGAAGTAAGCCTGCCCTCTGCCTTTTCTTTCCTGTAAGCGAGCAGGGCTTCATAATCCTCTTCGGTCATTATGCTGTCTGCGTCTATCATATGTTTCTTTATCTCGTCTACATCCCTCTCTATTTTGTCAAGCTTCTTAATGAGCAGCTGTTCTGTTTTCATATGCTTAATACTCACTGTATATATTTATAAACAAAGAGGCTGCCACCCATATAACATGTAAACTCTTTGCAAAACCCGGAAAGTTATGCGGCCTTTCAAGGAAAGTTGCATCAGCGCTAGCGGATAATGGAGAAACCCGCAAAGTCCCCTGCAGCCTCTTCCCTTACTACTTCCACGCCAGCGACCGCTGCACGCGGGCTGCCCTTCCTGCACCATTCGAGCATCTTTTTAATCTGTTCTTCGCTGCCTTCAAAAACCGCCTCCACTCTCCCGTCACGGAGGTTCTTAACCCAGCCCCTTGTGCCCGTTCTGTCAGCAAGCTCCTTCATGTGGGAGCGGAAGAAAACGCCCTGGACCCTTCCGGATATGAAGACGTGGCAGCGCTTCATACTGGAGATTATTATTTTGAAGCGTTAAATCTATTGCATGCAGTATAACCATGTTGTGAGGGAGGTATTGAAGGCCAACAGCTTCGGGAAGCTTAATCCAGCGCAGGAGAAAGCCTTGAAAAGCGGGCTTCTTGGGGAGAGGAATTTCATTGTGTGCGCTCCTACCGCAAGCGGGAAAACGGTAATGGCAGAGATAGCGATGCTGGATATGCTGAGAAAGGGGAGGAAGGTTGTGTACATAGTCCCGCTCAAAGCGCTGGGGAGCGAGAAACACAGGGAGTTCACAAAAAAATATGCACCCATGGGGATAAGGGTTGCGCTGAGCATAGGGGACCTCGATTCAACGGATGGGTGGCTGGCTAATTATGATGTGGTGGTAGCAACCAGTGAGAAGCTGGATTCTCTGATAAGGCACGGGGCTGAATGGGTAAGCTCTGTCGGGCTGGTAATCGCTGATGAGATACACCTGCTGGATGATGCGGAAAGGGGGCCGACCATTGAGATACTGCTCACGAGGCTGCGCACAGAGGCAAATCCGAGGATTCTGGGGCTGTCAGCAACAATCAGCAACTATAAAGAGCTTGCCGAATGGCTTGGTGCAGATAGCATGGAATCGGATTACAGGCCGGTGAAGCTCATGACAGGGGTGTGCTATGGGAAAAGGCTGGTCTTCGAAGAGGAGGAAATGGAGCTCAAAAGCGATACCCTTCTCCCTGAGCTCGTGTCTGAAACTGTTTCAAGGGGCAAGCAAGCCTTGATTTTCATAAACACAAGGAGGAGCGCTGAATCAACCGCTGAAAAGCTGGGGAAACTGCTCTCAAATTACCCGAGCCCAATTACCCGCACATTAATGTGCGGGAAGTTTAAGGTTCGGGAAACTAACCCGCAAATGGAAAAGCTTGGGAAAATAGCAAACGAGGTGCTTGAGGCGCTTGAACATCCCACGCAGCAGTGCAAACACCTGTCGGAATGCATACTTAACGGGTTTGCTTTCCACCACTCGGGACTTGCGGCAAAGCAGAGGGAACTGGTTGAGGATGCGTTCCGGGATGGCCTGATAAAAGCTATATGCGCAACACCTACGCTTGCTGCCGGGATAAACATGCCGGCCTGGAGGGTTATTGTGCGCGACCTGAAACGTTTCTATTCTTACAAGGGGATGGATTATCTTTCCACTTTAGAGATTAATCAAATGTGCGGGAGAGCCGGAAGGCCGCAGTATGATACCGAGGGGCAGGCTGTGCTCATGGCCAAGAGCGAAGCGGAAGCGAAGCATGCGTGGGAGAGGTATGTGAAGGGGAAACCTGAGGATATAAGGTCCAAATTGGGCGCAGAGCCTATTTTGAAAATGCACGCGCTTTCGCTGATAGCGGGCAGCGTGACTCGGAGCAGGCGGGAGCTGGCGGATTTTTTCTCCAAAACATTCTATGCCTGGCATTACAGGGATGCTGAAAGGCTTGCGGCGAAACTGGATGGTGTTGTTTCACAGCTGAAAAGCTACGGGTTTGTTGCAGCAGGCGGTGAACCCATAGAGGACAATCCTTTCCGCACAGCTATTGCCATAAGGGATGAGAAGGATACAAAATTAGAAGCGACAAAGATAGGGAAGAGGGTTTCAGAGCTATACATAAATCCTGACACGGCCTATTCGCTTATAAAAAAGATAGAGCACGCCTCCGTATCAGCATTCAGCGATCTTGACCTGCTTTTCATGATTGCTGATACGCTCGAGATGAGGCCATATCCGGGAATCAGAAAAAATGATGTGAAAAGGATAAATGATTTTTTGGCTGGGGAAAGCGAAACATTGCTTTTCAAGCCGCCTCCCGAATGGGATGCCCTCTACGATGATTATATAAGAACCCTCAAGACTGCGCTTGTGCTGGGGGAATGGATCAGCGAAGCTGGGGAGGATGCGATACTGGAAGGCTTTAACATGCCGCCGGGAGAATTGAGGGCAAGGCTGGATATAGCTGACTGGCTGCTTTACTCGGCAAGCGAGTTGGCGCTGCTGTGCGGCCAGTCAAAATTCATCACGCCGCTTAAAAAGCTGGGGATAAGAATCGAATACGGTATAAGGGAAGAGCTTCTCCCGTTCGTAAAGCTGAAAGGGGTGGGAAGGGTCAGGGCAAGGGAGATTTACGCGGCAGGTATGAAATCCATAGGGGAGCTGAGGAAGGTTCCGCTGGAATCGCTTGAGAGGGTTGTGGGGGCGAAGACTGCAAGGAGCATCAGGGAGCAGCTGGGGGAGAAAAGCACAGAGCAGGAGTGGAAGTTTTAGGGAGGGGTTGCACACTCCCTTGCAACTTTAGGGGGTATGCAAGAGGCTGATGTATGCAGTTAGTTTTTAAAACCAATATGCATCCAAAGTATCATTGAACACGTT
>CAYUWT010000006.1:0-16987 GCA_964448625.1 uncultured archaeon | reverse complement strand
GCGACGAGCACCTTTACAAGATAACTCGGCCTATGCTTTTCGTTTCCGGGACAATAGCATTCTTCACAAACGTGCCGGCGCCCATAGATTTTGTGAGGTTTTTCACGGTGACGGGAAAGGCTCTGCTCATGTCTTCCGGCTTCATATTCGCGGGGGCCGTCGCCCTGTCCAAGAACGGGAAGGCATGGATGATACCTACCGTATTCATATCCTCCCTCACCATAGGGATTCTTATATCCTTCTCCATCTCAAGGGCGTTCTTCAAGGCTCTTTTGAAAAGGCCGATGGAATGGTACATGATACAGAAGAAAGGCAACATGCAGTTTGAATAGATAATGAGGCTTGAAATGAAAACCTTCTACATAACCACTGCCATAGACTACGTGAACTCAAAGCCCCATCTTGGCCATGCTTATGAGAAGATTACCGCTGATGTGATAGCGAGGTGGCACAGACTGCTGTGGGAGCAGGTGTTCTTTTTGACCGGAACGGATGAGAACGCGCAGAAAAATCTGCAGGCCGCGAAACAGGCGGGGAGGGATGTGAGGAAATTTGTAGATGAGATGGCGGAAAATTTCAAAAGGTTGTGCATGGTTTTGAATATCTCGCATGATGATTTCATAAGGACTACCGAGCAGAGGCATGTGAAGGTTGCGCAGCTGATTTTCAGGAAAATGCTGGAAAAGGGGGATATTTACAAAGGGGAGTATGAGGGGCTTTACTGCTACGGGTGCGAGGCGTTTTACATGGAGAAGGATTTGAAAGAAGGGAGGTGCCCTATACACGAAAAAAGGCTGGAGAAAATAAAGGAGGAGAGCTATTTTTTCCGCCTCTCTAAATACCAAAAACCCCTTCTGGAACACTTCGAAAAACACCCAGATTTCGTGCTGCCCAAAGGGAAGCAGGAGGAGATGGTGAACAGGTTAAGGGAATTGAAGGATTTGAGCGTTTCGCGCTTTAAAGCTGGCTGGGGCATACCTGTTCCATGGAATCCTGAACATTTTGTGTATGTGTGGTTTGATGCGCTCATAAATTATATTTCAGCCCTTGGCTATCCTGATGGAAAGCAGTTCAAGGATTTCTGGCCTGCGGATTACCATATAATAGGAACCGATATCAGTTTCTTCCACTCTGTGATATGGCCGGCAATGCTCATGTCGATAGGGGTTAATCCTCCCAAGCACGTCTTCGTCCACGGCTTCATCAATATAGGAGGCAAAAAGATGTCAAAATCGAGGGGGGTTGTTGTAGATCCCTTTGAGCTGGTGCAGAGGTACGGAGCTGACCAGTTAAGATACTTTTTGTACAGAGACATACCCTACGGCGAGGACGGGGACTTCTCCGAAGAGTCGCTGAAGGAAAGGATTAACGGGGAACTGGTGAGCGATCTGGGAAACCTTGCGAACCGCGTTTTAACCCTTGCTGAAAAGCACGAAGGGGGCTTTGAGGGAAAGGCGGAGCTTATTAAAAAGCTGAACTTCAGAAAAATCAACCGGCACATGGAAAGGCTTGAGCTGCACCACGCGCTTGAAGGGATAATGAGCTTCGTGAGGGAATGCAACAAATACATAAATGAGAAGCAGCCCTGGAGGGTGGGAGGAGGGGAGTTAAGCGCTGTACTATACAATCTGCTCGAGTCTCTAAGAATAATATCCATTTTAATATACCCGTTCATGCCTTCAACAGCGGAAAAGCTTGCGGCACAGCTGGGCACAAAGATTACAAATTTTGCAGACTTGCAATTTAAAAGATTTGAGGGAAAGCCTAAAAAAGGGGAGCTGCTTTTCCGGAAGATCTGAAAGTTCATTTTTTAGCGGCAAATGAATCTCCACATCTATGAGGAGCTATCTCAGAAAGGCCATATTGAACTATGTGAATGTGATAGGCGAGCTCTACGCTGCAGCGAATAGCAGGCAAGTTGTATGGAGACCTGCATCTGCTGCCTGACAGGATGCCTGTTACCCGCACATGCATTTTTGAGGGGCTTGCAAGGGATTGCACGGAAGAGGAACAAATTCTCACAAGGGAAAACATCGGCTCTGAAGTGGAGAGGCTATGCAAAGAAGGCTTTCTTGCTTCCAAAACAGCTAATGCCGTTGAAATTGACCGGGATTCTGGAAAATATAAGCGCTACACGGCACAGGCTTACATTGCGGGAGAACGGAGCAGTTTAAATAAACGTTGGATAAATAGAACCTATGCAAACCTACGAGGAAATGTTAAAAAGGGGGCTTTCCCGCCGTCCGGAGAAGCTGAAGGAAAAGAGCCGCTTTGAGATGCCTCAGGCCAAAGTTATGAAAGCGGGCCTGAAAACGCATATTGAGAACTTTGCTGATATTGCTCGCGACCTCAGAAGGGACACAAAGCACCTGCAGAAGTTTTTGTTAAAAGAGCTTGCAACAAAGGGGGAGCTTGCGGG
The DNA here is from genome assembly GCA_964448625.1 of uncultured archaeon. Lineage (GTDB taxonomy): Archaea > Aenigmatarchaeota > Aenigmatarchaeia > QMZP01 > QMZP01 > CAYUWT01. The sequence continues at coordinate 14,568 of CAYUWT010000006.1, read as the reverse complement.
TAAGAGGCTTGTGGTTATTGGGAATTTCCCTGCAGAGCTTGTGGACAGGAAGATTGGGATATACGTGAAAAGCTATGTAATATGCAACGAGTGCAAGAAGCCTGACACCAAGCTTGTTACTGAGGAAGGCTACAGCTTTCTTGTATGCGAGGCATGCGGGGCACGCCACCCTGTGCAGAAGATATCATAGGCTTCTGCTTTAGCTCTCTTTAAAATTCCAATTTGTGCACCCAACCCGGAACGGCAGCTTTCGTGACTTTATCATACTGCGGCCAGTAGGGCTTTATATCAATTACCGGAGTTCCGTCCAAAATATCAAGCCCCTTCACTTTTATTGCGTTTCCCTTGCGCTGCAACAGCCTGACGGTTGTTATTGCGATGGGGTTGGGTCTCGGCGGGCATCTGCAGGCGAATATGCCTACTATCGGCACGTTTGGGTTGCCCTGGGGGCGGTGTTTTATAACGCTGTTCCTGACCCTGTCCATCCAATAAATGATTATAACATGGGAATAATCCTCAATGCCATCCAGCCCTTCTGCGAACTCTTCTTTGACTATTATCTCCGATACCTCAGATGCAAAATTCCCGAACCTGTGCTCTTTGATATTGTTCCTCACAAATCCTATCGGCTTTAAAATTATTTCTCCCATAGCCGTTTATTCGCTTGTTTCAATAAAAGCTTGCCCGGCCTGTTACGCATCGCCTTGCAAATTCCCAACAACCCCTATGTATGTCCCGTCAAGGAGGTAAAGCTCCGCATTCCTCATGCTTGCCATCTTCATCACAGGCCCCATGGGCTCCGCCTCGCCAATCGGCTTGCCTCCGACAAAATCGCTGAAGGCAGGCATGGCTATTATCTCTTCTATCTTTCCCGCAGAGGCGAAGGCCTTCATTAATCTTGCCTTCAGGGGTTTGGCTCTCACCCACACCTTCTGTGTCCAGCGGTATCCAAGCCTGTCCTTCACCTCTATTACCGCATGCAAGTGGCCTGTTATAATGCGCCTGGCCTCCAGAACATCCTTCCCGGGTAATGCATGACCGTGGCAGAGGTAATGCTCCCTGTATAAAAAACCGCTGCCTGCATGCATCCTTACGTTGCCGGGCAGGTATTTTTCTATTCCTGCATCATGGTTCCCTTTTACAATCTCTATTTTCACAGTTTCCGAAAGATAGGAGAAGAAATGCGGAATCTCCTTCTGCTCCTGGAAGCTGCTCCCCGGAACCTTGTGCTTTATGTCTCCCAGAATAATCAGCTTTTTGCACCTTGTTTTATCTATGATGGACATTATTTTTTCAGCCGCTTTTCCGGTCTGGGAAGGGAGAGTTATTCCTGATTTGTAAAAGTCATATTCTATTCCGAGATGAAGATCTGATATAACCAAAGTTTTCCCTATGCAGAGCGCTGCTTCGCTGTCTATGAACTTCATCATTATTAATCTTACGCCCCATTAATATCTATGGCTTCGGAGCTGGGCACTGTAATTTCGACATTCGAGGGGCCTAACACAAGGAAATTCTCCTTCGTGATAAAGAAGGGCCCGCAGGTGAGGAGAGGGCAGTTTGTTTCCGTGAAGGTTGAGGGCTCAACGCTTATAGCCCGCGTAGCTGACATACGCAAGACAAACCGCTATTTCATGAACCCGGAAAGCGTGAAAAGCATAGAGTCTGTGCAGAGCATGGCAGGCTCCTTTCCAACGTGGGAATGGGAGTATCTTGTTGCGGACTGCGAGGCGATAGGGGTGTTTGACGGGAACGGCTTTGCGGATTCGAACTTCCCTCCGTCGCCGGGAGACAGCACTGTCGAGCCCGATCCTAAAATTCTTGAGAAGTTCTTCGGCTTCGACAGGGCAGGGATATTCATGGGGAGATTGAAGCACCACGATATTGAGGTAAGGCTTAACCCTACAAGGCTGCTGCAGAAACATTTGGCGCTTCTCAGCATCTCAGGCGGTGGCAAGAGTTACAGCACAGCGGTGCTGATTGAGGAGCTGCTCGACAGGGAGATAAAAAACGGGACCCTTGCGGTTATTGTGCTCGATACACATGGGGAATACACGTCATTCGCAAACGATAAGACGTATGCTGCAATAACACGCGTGTTTCCCATATCTGAGTTCAGGATAGGCATGCCCAACCTCTCTCCATACAGGATTGCAGAATGGACATCCCTTTCCGGCCCGCAGGAGAGGTCGCTCTCAAAGATACTCAATTCGCTTGGGAGAAAAAGCTACAGCATCAGCGATGTCATCTCCGCTGTTGAGAATTCTGATACGGCTGCGAGCACAAAGGATGTGCTTATAACGGTGCTTGAGGAGCTGAGGAGGACAGGGCTTTTTGGTGTTGCTGATTACCCCCCGCTGGAGGAGATGGCACAGCTCGGAAGGCTATGCATAATGGACCTTTCCGAAACCGTGAGCAGCAAGAAGAGGCAGCTTGCCGTCGCTTACACCGCAGGCAAGCTGTTCGAGGCTAGGAGGAACGGGATAATACCGCCCTTCCTGCTTGTCATAGAAGAAGCCCATCAATATGCGCCTGAGAAGGCCAGAAGGGAGCATGCAATAGCGAAAAACATAATAAGCACAATAGCGAGGGAGGGCAGAAAATTCGGGGCGTGCCTGTGCCTCATAAGCCAGAGGCCTGTCCAGTTGAGCGCAACCGTTCTTTCCCAGTGCAACACGAATATCATAATGAGAGTCCGCAACCCTTACGACCTCGACCACATAGGGGAGAGCTCCGAAGGCATAAGCAGGGATGTGCTTGACCAGATATCAAGCCTCGGGGTGGGCACAGGGCTTATTGTAGGGGAAGCGACAAATTTCCCTCTTTTTGTGAAGATAAGGGACCGCAGGAGCAGGCAGCCGGATAATGCTATGCCCCTTGAGAAGCTTTCAATAAAGTGGCATGAGGGCTTCAAAAAGAAGAGCGAGGATGCGAAGGCGTTTATGTAGTGCAAAGGTAATGAAACTGTATCCCAAACAGCCAAAGGGTTAAAAATTTGGGTTTTTCTTGCCAAAAAATCACATGGCATAGCATTTATTAACAAAAGCCAAAACCCAATATGAAAATGAGAGTTTTGCTGCTTGATGCGGATTATGTTGTTGAGGAGGGCAAGGCGGTTGTGAGGCTGTGGGGGGTTGAGGAGAGCGGAAAGAGGGTTTTTGTTTTCGATTCCTCTCTGAAGCCGTATTTCTATGTCCAGCCTGCTGAGGAGCTCAGCGGAAGGGAGATTGAGGAGCTGGCTGCAAGGATAATGAACACCGAAACAGACACGCGCAGGCCGGAAAATGTTGAATCTGTCGGCAGAAAACTTCTCGGAAAACCGAAAAAATTCCTCAAAATAACCATGCAGCTGCCTGCAGATGTGCCCAAGCTGAGGGATGTTGTGAAGGAGTGGAAAGAGATAGCAGGAACCTATGAGTATTCCATACCTTTTGCGAGGCGTTACCATATTGACCGAAAGCTGTATCCCTTGTGCTGGCTGGAGGTGGAGGGGGAAACCAAAGAGGCTCAAGGCATGATAACTATAGCGGCCTCAAAGGTATCCCCAGGAACCGGCAAAGGGCTGCCTGAGCTGAGGGTTATGGCATTTGATATTGAGACTGTGGATGGGGAAAGGGAAGAGATAATAATGGTCTCCATGGAATCAAGCGGGGGGTGGAGAAGGGTTATAACCGCAAAAGGCGCAAGGGTGAAAAATACCGAGAAGGTTGCAGGAGAGAAGGAGCTTGTTGCCCGCTTCATGGAACTTGTGAAGGGGCGCGACCCGGATATAATTGTCACATATAACGGGGACAGGTTTGATTTTGTGAAGATGCAGCAGGCTGCACAGAGGCACAAGCTCCCGCTGGCCATGGGAAGGGATGGCTCGGCAGTTGAATTTAAGAGAAAGGCAAGGATAAGCGCAGCGGGGATTGCCGGAAGGGTTCATGCAGACCTTTTTGATTTTGTCGAAAGCATAATGGCCCAGACGCTTACCTCCGAGGTTCTTACTCTTGACAAGGTTGCGAGGGAGCTTCTTGGCTTCGGGAAGCAGGAGATGGAGTGGAGCGACATAAAGAAGGCGTGGGAATCAGGAAAGGGCATGAGCAAGGTGATAAAATACTGCCAGGATGACAGCACTCTCACTATAAAGCTTGCGGAAAGGCTTCTGCCGCTCATATTCGGGCTTTCACGCACCACAGGCCTTGCGCCGTTCGAGGTCTCGCGGGTATCTTACTCGCAGCTTGTGGAAAGCCTTCTAATGCGAGAGGCATTTGAGCTGGGAGAGGTCATCCTGAGCCAGCCCGGCTTCCAGGAGGCGCAGCGGAGGAGGCTTGCGGAAAGCTACGAGGGGGGGTATGTCCATGTGCCTGAGAAGGGCATACACGAGAGCATAGCAGTCTTCGATTTTGCGAGCCTTTATCCCTCGATAATCGTTTCATACAACATATCCCCTGAGACCATAAACTGCGGGCATGATGAATGTAAGAGCAACCGCGCGCCATCGGGGGAGCACTATTTCTGCACAAGAGGTAAGGGGTTTATACCGCGCGTGCTGGAAAGGATATTAAAGGAGAGGGCTGAGGCGAAGAGGAGGGCTGAGAAGGAGAAGGATGCGGAAAGGCAGAAGGAGCTTTACAGCGAGCAGTTTGCGCTAAAGATACTTGCCAACTCATTCTACGGGTATCTGGGCTACCCAAACAGCAGGTGGTATTCGCGAATATGCGCTGAAACAACAGCAGCCATAGGCCGCTTTTACATAAAGCAGGTCATAGACATTGCGAAAGGGAGGGGGATGAGAATACTTTACGGGGATACTGACAGTCTGTTCTCGGTTCTGGAAACCAGGAAGAAGGCCGTGGATTTTGTAAAGGAGGTTAACGCAAGCCTTCCCGGGATAATGGAGCTTGAATTCAAGGATATCTACAAGCGGGGTATTTTTATAGAGTCCAAGACTGCCGGGAGGGCCGCTAAAAAAAAATATGCGCTGCTTGACAGGAGCGACCGGCTCATAATGCGCGGGATGGAAACCCGCAGGAGGGACTGGGCCAAGATAGCGAAGGATACACAGGAGGAGATACTGTATTCCATTCTCAGGGACAAATCCATTGAAAGGGCGGTGGATATAGTCAGGGAAAGGATTGAAAAACTGAAGGAGGGCAAAGCGGAAAAAAGGGACTTAATAATATACACGGAGCTTACAAAGCCTGTCAAGGAGTATGAGCAGGTCTCGCCGCATGTCATGGCTGCCATCAAGATGATGCAGAGGGGAAAGAATATAGGGGAAGGGGCTGTTATAGGGTACATCATCACAAAAGGTGTAGGCAGTATTTCCGAGAGGGCGGAGGAGGCGGAGGCGGCAAAGGATTACGATCCCGACTATTACGTAAACAACCAGCTGCTTCCCGCTGCAATGCGCATCCTCTCGAATTTCGGAGTCACGGAGGAGGACATCCTTTCGGGAAAACAGAAGCAGTACAGCCTGGAGGGCTTCTGGAAGGGGAAATGATGCTTCAGATATAAGCCATCACACCTCTTGACCTGTTTCAAATAACATGGATAGTATCAGGGATACAGAGACTATAACAGTCCTCAAAATAAATTAGGTTTGCAAAAATGGGCGCAGATGGCTAGAACCCGAAAAGCCTCAGGAAAAACCCCAGGGAATAATAGCCTGCCAGCGCGACAGCGGTCATTTTTATTATCTTTCCTATAACATTGGCTATGAAAAACTTTTTCACATCGTAGCGCACCATTCCGGCAAACAGGCCGACAACATCCGCGGGCAGCGGTGTTGCTGCAAAGATTATAATGATTATGAACATTCCCCTTTTCTTCACCCATTCCTTTGTCATTGCGAACCAGCTTTTATATTTCTGCTCAAGAACCTTTCTTCCCCCCCTTCCGGCATAATAAGCTGTAAGCTCCCCTATGGCGGAGCCAGCGCCTGCTATTATGCCGAGGGCTATGGGGTTGAGCACGGAGGCGAAGGTGAATACGAATATTACTGTAGGCAATGGAAGGATTATGGAAGCGTTGCCTATTATGCTCACAATGAATATTCCAAGATAGCCCCACGCCCCTATTATCTCCGTCGCCCATGCCTGGAAGCCTGCGAGCAGCTCAAGGACCATTGATAGATTAGGGAGAGCTAATTAATCAGCTTTCCATAAATTGTATTCTATATGGCTGTGGAAACACGCACAATTCATGTAAGCTCCAGGGAGGGAATGGATGTGATTGATATAACTGAGGCTGTGCAGAAGGAAATAGAAAGGGGAAAGATAAGGGATGGCATAGTTACTGTATTCGTCAAAGGCTCAACTGCGGCATTGTCAACAATCGAATATGAGCCCAACCTGCTGAAGGATTTTGAAAATGCTATGGAAAGGGTAGCGCCAAGTGGTATCAGCTATGAGCACGACAAAACGTGGGGCGACAAGAACGGGAAGAGCCACATAAGGGCTGCTATTATGGGCCCCAGCCTCACAGTGCCTTTTACGGGCAGGAAGCTTATCCTCGGTACCTGGCAGCAGATTGGGCTGTTCGACTTCGATGTGCCTGCGAGAAAAAGGGAGATTGTGCTGCAGATTGTGGGGGATTAATCAGCCAGCTCTATGTAAACCCTCCTGTTCTGTTTCCCCTTGTTCTCCATGCCGACAAGCCTTACCGAGCCTATCTCTTTTGTGTTTGCAACATGGGGGCCGCCGTCTGCCTGCATATCTATTCCGGGAACTTCAACAATCCTCAGTCTGGGTATGTTTGGGGGAAATGCGTTTTTCAGCTTCACCATCTCGGGTATTTTGAGAGCCGCTTCCCTGTCCATGTAATATATCTTCACCCCTATCCCTTTTGCAAAAATGCTGTTGGCTTCAGCGATGTATTCCTCGACCTTCTCTTTGGAGAAGTCCTCCATGTCATAGTCTATCCTGCTCCTTTCAACATCGAGCTGGTTCCCTGTCACAAGCGCATTTGCGCGGCGGAAGAAAATGGAGGATAGAATATGGCATGCCGTGTGGAATCTCATGAGCTTGTATCTCCTGTCCCAGTCGAGAAAACACGTTGCAGAATCTCCTTTCTCCAATCCTGCGGAATCAACTTCGTTGCTTATCTTTCCATCAAACTTCCCTGAGAACACAACCCTGAATTCTTTGCCATCTGAATCGCGCCTTATTATCCCCGTATCATTAGGCAGGCCACCGCCTTTCGGATAAAAGGCCGTCCTGCTCAGAACTATGTATTTTTCCCTGCTGACCTCCTCTACAACAGCCTTCCACTCCTTGAGGTAGGAGTCATTGAGGTAAAGGGCTTCCTGCATAAGTATCTGGTTGCACTCCCAATTTTAAATTACTGCCTGCTGCTTACATATTTCCCGAACATTAATGTTCGGGTAATTAACATACAGCCTGTACATGTTCTCCACGTTGCGCGAGCAGACGTAATCATGGTGCCTGAAACCGCCGCCGAAGCTTTTCGGTATGTGGAGCAGCTCATGTATGAGTGTTTTTACCTGCACATCATCGCTTAGTCTGTCAAACCTCTCGCTTATCACCTCAATGACATAATGCGCATCTCTCTGCAAAGCGTGCTGCATTATTTTTGGCAGCGCATGGCACCTTGCAACTATTCGCCTGCTGGAGCTGCCCCTGCTCCTCACGCATGTTATGCGGTCCATGTCTATGTGCCCCATGTCAAGAATTCCTATAAGCTGCTCAATCCTCTGCCTGATATCATCTGCGGGGAAATATTTTATCATGCCGTATAAAGATTGGAATAAGTCAAATAAAAAATTAAAAAGAGAAAACAACTTACCTTCTTTTTTTTCGCGAAGAACTTCTGCTTCTTGAAGATCTCTTGCCTGCACTTCTTCTTGTAGCCATGATAATTATTATATTGCGGGCTGCTTATATACGTTTGCAGATTTTTGTTTTTGGAAAACAAAAATCCGGTTTTTAAGGAGAAAACACAAGTAGCTTAATGCTTGAGATGGAGGTTGTTGAAAAATACAGAAAGGCGGGGCAGATAGCGGGGACTATAAGGAGGGAAGTGCTGGGCTTTGTGAAACCGGGAATGAACCTCCTCGAGATTGCCGATTTCGTTGAAAAAAGGATTGAGGAATACGGCGGCAAAGCGGCGTTTCCCGTGAACATCTCAGTCAATGAAATTGCTGCGCACTATACGCCTGCGATAGGGGAGCAGCGTGCTGTGCAGGAAGGCGATATTGTGAAAATAGACATTGGGGTGCATGTTGACGGCTATATAGGGGACCTTGCATGCACGTATTGCTCCCAAAAAAATGAACTGGTTGCAGCGGCAGAGAGTATTATGCGCGAGGCCCTGAAAATATTGAAACCCGGTATAACGGTTGCGGAAATAGGGGAGTTTATACAGGGCTCTGCGGAAAGGATGGGCTTCGGGGTCATAACAAATCTCACAGGGCATGCGGTTGACCGCTACCAGTTCCACATGGCGCCATCCATACCTAACATTGCGAACGCCAGCAGGCATGAGTTCGCGGAGGGTGATGTGATAGCGATAGAGCCTTTCATTGCTGAATCAAACGGGTATGTGAAGGAGGCGGATATAGTTGAGATATACAGGTTCCTGCAGGACAGACAGGCAAGGATGCAGGAGGCAAGGAAAATACTGGAGCTTGCAAAAGGGGAGTTCAACAGGCTTCCGTTTGCAAAAAGGTGGCTTGCAAAATATTTCTCCACTGTGAAAATCTCCATGGCCCTCAGGCAGCTTGAGCAGATTGGAGCATTGGAAACTCATCCTGTTCTGAGGGAAGCCGGCGGGAAAAAAATAGCGCAGGCAGAGGAGACTATAATAATCGCCGAAAAGCCTGTTGTCACAACGCGGGTTGATGATTAACAATTTTTAAACAAAACCACAATAATATTCATGGAATTCGATGAGAGGGTTTATTCGCTGCTGAATAGTGTCCCAAAAGGGAAGGTCACAACCTACAGGGAGATTGCAAATGCTCTGGGCATGAAGGGCTTCAGGGCTGTCGGGCAGGCTTTGAAAAGGAACTCCCATGCCCCTGCCATACCGTGCCACAGGGTTGTCATGTCAGACGGCTCTTTGGGCGGCTATGGGGGCCTGTCAAAGAAAGGCGCTGAGAAGAAAAGGAAACTGCTTGAAAGCGAGGGCGTTGAGATAAAGGAAGGAAGGATAGATATTGAAAGATACCTGCACAGGTTTTAATTTGCAGGCGCGCTCAATATCTCAATCTTTGTTATTTCCGCATGCCTTATGGGATAAATCTTGTTGCCTGCGGAGCGTATCGCTGACTGCAGCTTCCTTTCGAGCGCGACGCTTGAGATGAAATCCTCCATGGTCATCTTGGAGGCTGCCTCTGCTATTATCGAGGCTGCAAGCCTTCTTGCAGAGGACTGTATCTTGCGGTATGTATTGCGGTTCATTATGAGGAGGGTTGAAACCTGCAGTTCCCACCTGTCTTTTGTCTTCACAGTCACAAAAAGGTCCACCCTGTCATTCCGCTTCCTGACAAGCCTTGCAGCGTGTTCCCTTGCAAGCGAATAGCCGCTGAATACAGTGTGCGCATCCCTGTTACTCACAGAGCTTACCCTGAATTTCAGCCTTGAGGGATTTTTCATGTCCCCCGTAAGCTCGGCAACGCTGGTTTCGACTATCCTGCCTATAAGCAGCTTCTGGTCGGTAGCGGGCACTTCCCCTATCCGCACCTCGCTGAAGCTTTTAGGGGCTAAGATAGCGTACCAGTCCTTTCCCTTCCAGCTTGATTTTTTTGGCGTCTTTTCTGTCATCTTCCCTCTCTTCCTCCTTTTGAGAAGACAAAACAGGAACAGCTTCCTTCTCCTGTTTAGCGCGGAGGCCTTTAAGGATATCCCTGACCAGCTTTATAAATGTTTCTTCAGCCTCAGAAGATATTGTTCCACCCGCGGCTGCATGATGCCCTCCTCCCTGCCCTCCCACCTCGCTGCATATCTTTTCCATTATCTCCTTCAGGTTTATCTGCCCCTCCAAAGCCTCGCTTATCCTTGCGCTCACCTTTGTCTTGCCTTCGCCTGCTGCTGCAAACGCAAACAGCGGCTTCGAGCCGTAAACGGAGCGGTTGAGAATGGAGGCCACATTTGATATGAGGTGCTCAGAGATTCTGCTGCCTGCGAGTATGAACACGCACTCCTCGCTTTCCGCTATTATTTCCGGATGCGATTCTATATGCCTGAGACCTTTTGAAATGTCGCTCCTGTACTTTGAGACCAGCTCTTTTACCGCAGGCAAGTTTCCATCAAGGCAGATGCTTACGCCGAGATGTGCGTGGCCCAGCTTGCCTGTGGCGTTGAGCACAGTGGCAAATTCGTTAGCATCCCTGTACTCCTCCCTGTCCAGCAACTCGTATATGTCCCCGAAAATGTAGTCAGGATCCGGCATATTGCCTGCTATCCGTTCCAGTATGATATGGTCTGCAAGCCTCTTCTGCTCCTCAGGTGTCAGGTCGGCAAGCGTTCTCCACCTGGACCCCTCCTTGAGCTCTATCCCTATCTCATGAAGAAAAGCCACGCTTGCGCTTTCCGAGCCGCTTATGCCGGGGATGTAAGGTTCAACAGAGTATTCAAGGGCCTTATGTATCGGCCTGTTGTACCTGCCGAAAATCCTGAGCCCTTTTGTTACTGCTATTTTTTTGGCTGCCTGGGCATCCTTCAGTATCTCCTTGTTTATCCCGAGAAGGCCCCATTCCCTGCCTATGCTGCCTACCTGCGCATCGCCTATTGCCCCTATTATTGCAATATGGCTCAGGTCTATATTCTCCTCGTCCATCGCCTTGGCTATGAGATATGTAATTCCCGCGCCTGAGATATCCTCGTTTATATCCCATTTCAGGGGATTCAGATGGAGGATGGATTCATCGATTCCGCTTATCTGGTGGTGGTCGGCAACCGCTATTCTCTTCCCGCTGAGATGATTTTTTATAAGTCCGAGGTATCCGGAGCCCAGGTCGAGAAAAAGAACCATCTCATCGACGCTATCCGCCACAGCCTGCAGCACCCCTTCATCCAACTGCTTGACTATTGAAAGGTGGAATTTCCTGTTTGCCCTTACTAACGCTTTTGTCATTATGGCCGCGCTTGAAATGCCGTCGGCATCGTAATGGCTGACGACCCTTATGCTTTCTGCAGATATTATGGCGGAGGCCATCTCCTTAGCTGCCTCTTCAAGCCTTTTCATCTTTTCCCCAATGCCCATTTACAGTAGTTATTATATTTCCATTATTAAATTGGTGGGTATGGATATGCTATCAAGGCAGGCAAAGGTTTTGGGAAAGGAAGGTTTGAAGAAGGTTGGGAAGGCAAGGGTTTGCATAGTGGGACTGGGCTCCATAGGCTCTCCAATGGCTCAGATGCTGGCAAGGTCAGGGGTAGGATGGTTAAAGCTGATTGACAGGGATTATGTCGAGCCGCCCAACATGGACTCGCAGCTTTATTCAGCGGGAGATATAGGAAATGCGAAGGCTGAAGCCTGCAGAAGCAGAATCCGTGAAATAAATCCTGATATCAAGACAGAAATGTTGGCTGTTGATCTTAATTCGGAAACAGTTTCATATCTTGGAGGGTGCGATATCATATTTGACTGCACGGACAACATGGCTGCAAGGCATGTGATAAACGAGTTCTGCATAAAGAATTCCGTTCCATGGGTTCACTCAGCCGCAACCCGCAAAGAATGCGTATGTGCTCCTTTTGTTCCCGGAAAGGCATGCTTTGCCTGCGTTTACGGAGAGATGAAGATAGGCGCAGAGACTTGTGACACAGAAGGGCTGCTAATGCAAACAGCTGTTGTTGTAGCGGGCCTTGCCTCTTCGCTTGGGTTGGATATGGTTCTTGGGAAGCGGGTTGAAGCAAAGCTCTACAGGCTTTCCCTTGAAACAATGGAATTTGAAGGGCTCAGCATAAGGAAAAACAGGCATTGCACACGGTGCGTTAAAAAACGCTTTGAAAGCCTTGAAAAGCCCCTTTCGGACCATATGATATGCGCAGGCGCATGCCAGCTTTACAGGAGGAGGCAGGATTTCAATGAGCTGCACAGGAGGCTGCCAGCCGGATTTGAGCCAAAAATGTTCGAAGGGGTGTTCCACATAAAAAATGGCCGGATAGAAATCTCCATTTTCGCGGATGGGAGGGCTATTGTGAAGAATGCAAAAAACCTCAGCGAAGCAAGGTCCGCATACTCCAAGATAATAGGGGATTGATATGGCAAGGGTGATGATAAGATACGGGGAGATAGCCCTCAAATCCGGGCCGGTCAGGGACAGATTTGAGTGCAGGCTTGTAAAAAATATAAAAGCGGGATTGAAATCGGCACGCATAAGCCATTCCGCAAAGAGGGGATTCGGGAGGATATTTCTTGAAACCCCTGATTTTGAAAGCGCAAAGCCCGTGCTCTCAAGGGTGTTCGGTATTGTTTCATTCTCGCCCTGCATTGTGTGCCAAGCATGGGTGGAAGAGATTTGCAGGGAGTGTGCAAGCCTGGCCAAAAGGGAATGGTGGAAGGAAAAGGATAAATTTGCTGTGAAAACAAGAAGAGTAGGCTCTCATAATTTCAGTTCTGCGGGTGTTAATATTGCGGTGGGGGATATCTTGAGAAAAGAAACAGGGGGGAAAGTGGACCTTGAAAACCCTGAAAGGATTATGAACGTTGAAATAAGGCAGGAGAGGGCTTATCTTTATACTGAAAAATTTGAAGGCCCAGGAGGGCTTCCCATAGGCACGCAGAGGAAAGCTTTATGCATGATTTCAGGAAAAAGGGATGTTATAGCTGCGTGGCTCATGTGCAAGAGAGGCAGCCCTGTATTGCCTGTGTATCTGAACTTATCCGCGAAAAAAATCGGGGAATTCCACAAGGTGCTGGAGAGATGGCATTATGGGTTTAGGCTGGAGCGGGCTGTTCTGGAGGGAAAGGAAAAGTATATTGGAGAAATTGTCAGCAGGCTTGCGGAAAATCCTGAAAATAATTTCCCGAACCTTAAGGTTCGGGTAGTTTATATAGGAGCTGTTGCTCTCGGGGAAGAGCTGGAGCCGGAGGAAATGCGGAAAATGAAGAAGGCTTCAAAGCTCCCGGTTTTTTACCCGCTTTTCGGTTTCGAAGAGCATGAAATAAAACGGTTGGAGAGAAAGGTTTTTGAAGGCTGAATATTGGGTGCAGGAATGCGGTTTTCTAGAATTGGAGGTTGATAAATTGATTGAAACAATTTTGGCAAGTTATGGTTCCGAATTTTGCATGATTACGGCTTCATCCACTCTATCTCATAATATTCGTAATCGCTTTCCGCAATCTCTATCCTTTTCATCACGTAGTATGTGACGCTGGTCTCGCGGTCTGTGATCGAAAGGATAAGCTCAAGCCCCATGTCCTGCGCCTTCCGCAGCAGGCTCGCGAGCTCTATGCCCCCTATGTGCTCGTCCTCTGAAACGGCTGAAAGCAGATAGCGCGGGCCGTCTTCAGGGGTCTCTCTCACCAAGTCCTTTCCCTGCTTTTTTCTCCTGTAGGCCATATAATCCGCGGGGTAGTCCGCAATATCGGCCTTTTTCAGCTTGGGTATGGCTAGTATAAAGGTTTTCTTCACGCTGTGCGCAACCCTCACAATGCGGGCCCACTGGGAGACCAGCATCTTCTCCTCCTTTGGAAAGACGTGCAAAACGTGCCTGCTGTGGACCCATGTGTCCTGCTTCCCGGGGCTGGCGCCGGGGAAATATATGCGGAAATGCGTGCCGAACTTGAAGCCTGTCTTGACAACGTAACCTGCAAGCCTCCAGCTCTCATAAACCTCATACAGCTGCTTTGTGTATTCCCTCTCCGATACAATGTAGCGCATGAGCTGGCTGTGGTTAAGTTTTTTACCTGTCTCCGCATCCATCACCTCGAGACCAAAATGCTTCATAAGGAATATGGTCTCGAGGAAATCAAGCCATGAAAGGCTCCCCCTTTCCTGCTTGTAAATCCCGAACTGGCCGAGCCAGTATCTTTCGAACAGTTGTTTTCCGGCCTTCTCATCCTCGATTACACTGTATTTGGACTTTCCGTACCATACAGCCCCGCAGTCAAGTTTCCATGGCTCCATCCTGGCTGAGGGGTATTTTTTCGTGCCTTTTGCGTGGATGTTGGGCTTTACGCTTTCCATGCGGCGTATCACAAGACCCCTGTCCCGCCAGTCGCGGTATGCGTTGTAGTTTATGAGCAGTCTCGGATGCGCTTTGGAATAATGGGCTGCAAGCTCGCTGAACGCAACCCTTTTGCTGTCTGTTAAAACAGCCGCGTTCTGGAAGGACATGAGGTATAAAGCCTCCTCAGGCTCGAGGAAAAGCTTGCCTCCCCTCATGCTGCCGAAATGGTTTCTGGAAAGCTTTTCCACATCTTCCTGCCCTTCCGTCCATATCCCTATTTTCGGGTCGAAGACAAGCTGCATCATAGTTTAATTAGGTTGAGCCTTATTTTAAGCACGCTTTTCTATAAAGTAACATGAGAGTGAATTTTAGAATAGCATCGATTGTGGCTGTGGGACACAATTAGTTAATCCCTCACAATAACAAGATAAACCCTCTTTCC
>CAYUWT010000005.1:2761-17605 GCA_964448625.1 uncultured archaeon | reverse complement strand
TATCTCGCTCTCCAGCCTTCCCGTGTAGGAGAAGTTTTCCTCCCCCCGTTCCACTTCTATCTCGCCCCTTTCGGCTGAGGAGGCAAAGCCCTCGCATTTCTCGCTATTCTTGCCCAGGCAGTTGTCCTTCCCCGGGTCGAAGAGGCCCACGCATGCGTATCCCCGCAGCGTGACATTCTCGAACTGCCCGGTTGCGTTCACATAGCCCTTCATTATGTTGGAGGATATGTTTGAGAGCGCAAAAATCACCTCATCAAGCTGGGGTACAGTCACATCCTGGTTGCACATCCAGTAGCGGCCGGGGAATATGCTGCCGCCCTGCGCTGCAACTATTATGCTGCCCTGGCTTGCCGAGAACCGCAGGTCCTGGCTGACTACCTCTTTTGCGTTCTCCAGCGTCTCTATCCCTCCTCCAGTCTCGGTGGATTTGACCGACTGGCCGGCGCGGGGTCCGCCTATGCCTGTCTGCGTTACAAGAAACACGGCCATCAGGATAACCCCAAGGAAGGCTATGATGCCTATGGCGGAGATGTCGAGGCCACGCATAATTATTTAATTAATTTGTATCCTCCTCTATAATAATGTTCGGGTAGTTTTAGCTCCATTTGTAGAAAAACGCTGTTGTATATTTGCCCACTGAGGAGACTGGTACTGGGGCAGCTTGGGCCTGCCTCGCAATAGGAGGCTTTTGCCTGAGGGGTGTTGATGGGTCGGCACCTGCCTTTATGGCTGTCTCCTCCTTCTTAACGCTGCCTATTATGCCTGCTATGGCATCCGAGGCTCCTGTGGAGTTTGCGAGCGAGCTGCTGAGGCCGCTTGTTCTCGCTGCAACATCGCTCATCCATAGGGGCAATAGCTGGGTGCCGCAGGCGCATATGAAATAGCTGGAGGAGCTTGGGTTGGAATAATCCTCGCAGGTTGTCGGGCTCCCTGAATATCCGCATACAATGCCGCATGGGTTTGCAATAAGCGGGAACACCTTCACATTGTTTGCGTTTGCCTCCCCCACCAGCGTGTCCAGTTCTGCAACGCGGGAGGAGCAGCCTGCAATGTTGCAGCCTCCGGGCGTCTGGCCGCACTCGCTTCCTGAAGTCAGCTCGTCGCTGAGAGGCATGACTATCCTCACAGTACCATCCCTCCACCCTGTGCCATGCGCAGGCCCGTATCGTGCAGCGCAAGCCCCTCCTATGGCCCAGTCCTCGCTGCTCTTTATCCTCAGCGTGGGTTCAGTGCACGCGCCTCTCAACGGTTCGGCATCGGCAGGCCTGCAGTTGAAATCAGAGGTTTCGGGGAAGCCCAGCCCTGTGCAGCTCAGTGGCGTGCTTACTCCGTTTATGAAGCAGGTGTTTAAGCCGGGGGGCAGGAGATACAGGGTAAGCTCCGTTTTCCTTCCATGGGTTTTCAGGGAGGATACTATCTTCGGAAGGTTGTCGCGCATGTTTGCAATATCGTCGCACATGCTTCCGGAAGTGTCAGAGACTATTGCAACCTGTATGTCCCCAAGCTCTTCCGGGAAGGGTATGTACACGCTCCACTTGCCCCTGCCATACAGGGCATCCATGCGCTTCTCTATCTCCCTTGCAACGTTTACTTTTCCTATGACAGGGCCGAAGTCAAGGGTTGTGTTTCCTGTGAAGGCAGCTAAACCCACAAGCTCCATTATTGTTATCCCAGTGTCTCCGTATGTCGAGCTCAGCACAACCGCTGCACCCGAGCGCAGGTCTTCCCTCTCATGCAGCCCTGTCTGCAGCTCAAGGGTTTTCCCTTTTATGAGTTCCGTTGACCCGCTCTGGAGGACAATGAATATTGAAATCACAACAGCCAGCGCTATGAACCCCAGCATTTCCTGGAACTGCCCCTTAAGCCTAACCATTTACCACCACCGTCCCGTTGCTGTATTCAGTCGAAAGTATGTAATCCCCTGCAGCTAAATTTTTTCCCGAGATTTCGCACAGCAGCGGCTTGCAGAGCTTTTTCCCCGCCTCGAGGCATATGCTGCTCCTCGGGGGCTGGTCTGGTATAACAATAGTGAATTCCTTTTCCGCCTCCAAAGTGCCGCCAACGTGGACCTTTACGGAAAGCCTCCACTCTCCCGGGGTAAGGTCCATCTCCTTCCCGAACTCCGCGCACCCTGTGCTTTCCATAATCTTCCCTTTTGTCAGCCCTGTTATCTCATCGCTCATCCCTGAGATTGCCGCGATCTCACTCCCCATTCCCGTAAATGTATCGAGCCTGAGCAGCCTCGGAGGGTCATTAGTAGCCGCAAGCAGCTCGCCCCCGTAAAATACAAGCCCGTAAACCTTGTTGAAGCCTGTGCTGCCCACCTGAATCACATCCGCTGTGCTCGGGTTTATTTTGATTAGCGTGTCCGCCGGCTCAGAGTCCGCTGTGGCATAAAGCGTGCCTGAATCATCAAACGCGAGGTCCCCGCTCGACCCCATAGAGAACCTCCCCACCATGGTACCAACGCCGGCCTGCTCATCTATCTTCATAAATATCCCATCTCCGAGGTCGCCCTTCTGCGTTGCCCCGTAAAGCGTCCCATCAGCGCCAAATTCCAGAGCTGTCGTACCGAAAAAATTGAAGATGCTCACCCTTGAGCCCTTTCCCGTGGCTTTGTCCACCCTGAAAAAGCTCACATCCCCTATGCCGAACAGCTCTCCTGCAGGGGAATAAGCAATGTCTGTGATATAAAACGGGACATTTGCTATCAGTTTTGCGGCCCCTGTGACCTTGTCTATTGTATATACATTGCCATCAAAGCTGCTGCCGAGCAGCTGCACGCTGTCCTCAGGCAGCCTGTCAAAATACAGTGAAAGAGCAGCCTCTTTCCTGCTCTCATCTATGGAAAACGCCTCAAGAGCTTGCGGGCTTATGCCTGGAACAGTTATCTTCCCTCCTGCCTTCACATTCTCCTCATTGTTCGAGGCCCACAGCCCTGTTGAGCCCGCAGGCGTGCAGGAACGGGTGAAAAGCCCCTTCTCCCTTATTTTAATCTGCCTTTCAACCCTCTCAAATGAGACCGGAAGGGATAGACTCATGCTTGCCCTCCTTCTCCCAATGCCCTGCTTCCCCAGTATGCAGCTTTCGTCAATGAAGCCGGAAAGCCTTTCGAGATCGCCGTCAACCATGTCTATCGTTATCCTGCCCACCCTGATATCCTTGGGGGAAACCCGGATGGCTATTGGGAGGGATTTCCTTATGCGGTCCTTCAGAGCAACAGTCTGCGAAAAAACGTCAGCTCCGAAGGACCATGTTTCGCACACATCGCCTTCCGCTCTCAGGTATGCGCCCTCCATATATTTGGTTATGCCCTGCGCGGAGAGCTTTTCCCAAGAGGCTGTGTAGCTCGCCTGGCCCAGCCTCTGCATGGTGTTGGGGCATATGCCGTACTGCAGGCTGACCTCCTGCGAGTTGAGCATGAGGTAAAATATGCCGAAACACACATCATTGGCAGAGCCGGAGGTGAGCACGCTGTGCAGCTCATACCATTTGCGGTCAGGCTCGCAGCCCGTGCAGTCCACAGCGCTGAACGGATAGAATGTCTTTTCCTCCCCCCCGATACGAACCTTCCCGATCCCGCTGTCAAGGGATATATCACTGCCCGTTATCCTGAAGCTTTTGATCCTGTTTATGCCGCTGAAATCAAGGGAAACGGGGAGGAGTTGAGAGGCTGTCTGGCTTTCCCCGAGGAACGCGGAGCACGAGCCTGTCATCGCTTCATCCTTCATCTCCATCTGCGGGCTCTCGTAGAAGGCAGTGAAAAGCGAGTTGTCAGGCCTGCAGTGAAAATATACAGCATAAAAATTATCGTTCTTTGTGGCTATCCCGTCATAGATTATCAGGTTGTCCGCTGCCCGGTCATGCCTTTCGTAAATGTAAACCGGGAGATATTCATTGTTTATCTTAACATGACCGCGGTTGTTTGTTATGGAAACGTCCTGTATGAATGCCCCTTTTCCGTCAATAGCTGCTGAAAACGGGCCTGAAACAGGCTTAGATATGCAGGCGCACGTGGGGTTTGAGCACGGGTCGGGCTGCGAGAGGTCGCAGCTTGCTGCAGGCTGCGAGCCGCCCGGCTGCGGCTGCTGGGGGGAGGAAGGGGCTGAAGGCGTCTGCTGCGCGCCTTCGCTCGCGGCGCAGAACTGCTCAACCGTTGCGCGGTAGCCGAACTGGAAATTGCGCGCGCATTCCGGTTCAATATCGCGGTATTTTTTCGCGAACATATCGAGCTTCTCCCTGCTGGCTATGTGCGCATAAACGCTTTTCGTTGCAGGGGTTGTTACTGCGAGGCAGTCTTCCGAACCTGAAAGCAGGTTCAGAGTGCCGGTTGCAGCGGCCCTCATGTCTATCTCTATCTCCTGGGTTTTTCTCGCAACCTGCTGCTGCCAGAGCATGTTGAGCATAAATATCAGCAGGGCTATTGTCATCACAAGCAGGACAGGCCGGGAGGTGAAGCTAAGCTGGGCTTTTTTCCCTCTCATAGCCCCTCAGAACCTATATCAATATCGCCTGCCTTTTTTCTGCCGCGGACTATCAGAAAAATTATTATAACAACAGCTGCCGCAGGCAGTATCAGCAGGGGGATAAGATTAGGAGGCTGCGCATACCCTCCTCCGGGCTGCTCTCCGCTCGGCCCGTTACCCGCGGGTTTTGCAGGCCTGCAGTCAGGGTCGAAGCCTTCAACGCAGTCAGGGTCGCAAACACCATCGCCTTTGTTTACGCAGTAGCCATCCGGCTTGTTTAGCGGGCAGTCCGAGGGGCAGCTCAAGTAATTCTCGTTTTCATTGCAGGTCTTATCGCTGTTGCACAGCCTGAGCTCTTCCTCAAGCAGCAGAGAATCACCTTTGTAAAAGTGGAGGGTTTTCGCGTTGGGGAAATATGGGGCCTTCTGGAAATGTGTGACCTTGTCGAGGAAAATGTTGGCATCGTGGATATAGAAGCTGAGCCTCATATTTGTGTCCCACAGCTCGTTCCCAGCGCTGTCAAGCAGAACGAGCCTGTAATCGCCTTCCGCCTTTTTCTGATCCGGGGCCCCGCTTTCCACGGAAACCTGGTTAAGCTGAGCGCTGCCGTCTTTTGTGACTGTGAACTCCATTGCTATTATCTGCTCTTCCGCATGTGAAAATGGGAAAAGCACAACGGCTGCAATGAAAATGATGGATAGCGGTTTCATGCCTTACACTTTAATCTTGGATCTGCGACTAAAATCCTCCACTCGTCCTCGGAGTAATGGCCGGAAAGAGGCCTTGTTGAAGGGTCGAGCACGAGGTTGGACATTATGGAGCGCTTGCCGTCCTGCACATTGGGGCTGGTGTAAACGCCGCTTGAAAGTCTATCGCGGTTGCCCCACGTGAAGACTCCTCCAGGGCACTGCGGGGGGCTGCCTTTTTCCGGGCGTCCGCAGCTGGTTCCCTTTCCCCCGCAGCCTAAGCTTGCACGAAGCGGGTTCACAGGGTGGCTGGTGCCACAAATTTCCTTCCCAGCGTCTAGTCCTGTATCAGGGTCTTTTATTCCTGTGCAGTCACAGTATTGCTCTCCGAAGGCGAATTCGTGGCCGAGTTCATGGGCTGTTATGCCTGCCGCGCCTACAGCATCGCGTGACTCAACAATTACAGAAGGCGTCTGCCCATAGCCGTCAGACCAGCCGCCAACTCCCCTCAATGCGGCGCAGGAAGGGGATATGGATATGTCAGAATCATCAATCCCGACAACATAGTCCCAGCTTTCCCCTGTGGATTGCGTATATTCCCTCCCGCATCTGAATATCCTGTTCAGTACACCTCCGGGGTCATAGCAGCCTGTGGAAGCCTCAAGCGAAGAGGCGTCGCAGTAGCCGTTTTTCCAGCTGGAGCCGTAGTTGGTTGTGAAATCAGGTGAAAGCCCTTTATACTGCTGGGGGCATGCTGCAAGGGGCAGTCTCTCAAGGTAGTAGCTATGGATTATTTTGGTTGTAGAGTCGAACTCCGTCTTTGTTCCTCCCCAGTTGAGCGGCACAACAAGTATCTTGAATGTCGGCTCAGCCGGAGGCGTCACCGGCCCCTGCGGTTTGCCGCATGCAGTCCCGTTCCACTCGGTCCCTATTGGACAACATTTCCCGCTGGAGCACAGCAGGCCTCCCTGGCATTCTCCATTCCCTGTGCATGTCTCTCCCTCCCCTTTTTTGGGCGCGCATGCAGCGGGGTCAGTTTTGCAGCGGGGGTCGCATTTGAGTGAGAAGTCCGGGCAGTCCGGGTCGCAGTAGCCTTCTTTCCCCACGCAGTCAGGGTCGCAGTAGCCGTCATCCAGCGCGCTGTCCGGGTCGCATATACCATCGCCTGCACCTGCTGCATTCTTGCAGTCAGGGTCCCACACAGTATCAGGCCCGTTCCTGTAGCAGTCCTGGTCGCATATTCCATCCCCTTGGACAGCGCAGAAGGGGTTGCATATCGAATCCTTTTCATTCTTCCTGCATCCTGCATCGCACACATTCTTCACAATGCACTCTGCATCGCATACAGAGTCCGCAAGCCTGCACCCGCAGGCCCCTGCCTTTGCCATTATGGAGCGGTCGAAGCGGCTTTTCACAAAACACAGGCTGCGGGGCTTTTCAAACCGCTGGTCAGGGAAGTTGCGTATGGCTGAGAAGGCCATGCCCTGCCTTGCCGCTCCGCTTGAGACCTCAATGCTCTTGTGCCTTATTTCTATGTCCACGTTCTGCCCTGCGGGCAGGTCGTACTGCAGCACAGCGCTCCCTGCTTCGCTTCCGAGCCTGTCTATTGTCCCCGCTATATCGCGCGCTATTTTCCTGTAAGAGGCCTCCGTGGCTTGGGTGGAGGTGTCGCCGAATACAATCGAGCCTATGAGGAAAATGAGGGCAAGGGAAATTATTATGCCGAAGGCTGATATGAGGTTTTCAGATATGGCGGCCTTCATATAGAATATTGCTTCAGTCTGCTAAATAATGAACCCAGAATTCCCCGGAGGTAGTTACTTGGGAACCCATGTCTCAGGTATGCCATCCCCATTAATGTCTTCACATACCCCCTCAGCGGGGTCCCTGCATGCCCCTGAGCAGCAGAGCCCTGTGTCGCACTCGCCATTCGAGTTGCAAGCGCTTGTCCAGCCGCTTTCCGTCACAACCCCGAGGATGAAGCTTTTGTCAAACCTCTTGGTGGACTGGCACTGCTTTTCCTTTGAGGAGTAGCCGAGGCTTGCCGATATGGCCCCGAGGGCTGTGGGCTCCACGGAAACCAGAATATCTTCCTCCTCTCCCGGAGCAAGGCCTGAAGGCCTGTAGATTATCTTTGCCCCCGGGTTGTTCAGGGAAAAGCTGTCAAGGTTGAGGTTTGTCGTGCCTGTGTTCTTCACAACAATCCTTGCCACATCACTGTCCGCAGGTGGCACTATATTCTTCACCTGAAGGTCTGACCTGCCGGAGGCGAGCGCGCTGAGAGAGTATGTCTTTGAGAACAGGCCGCCGAAAAGCGGGTCCGTGTAGCCGGTTATGGAAGGTCCTGTAAGCCTGAAGAGGCCGTATTGCCTGGTTAGATGGGCTGTGTACTGGGCCACAAGGTTGGGGTCCTTGCTGTTCCTGTAATTTACGGGCACATAATCCCTCTCCTTCCTGTCAACGAAAAGTATGCACTGTGGGGTGCAGCTGACATCAAAGGTGACGGAGCCTGGCCGGGTAATCTCGAAAACTCCTCCCCCAAGGTCTGAGATGCCTCCTCCCGACTGAAGCCTGCAGCCACCGGAGCATATCACTGCCCCGTCAACAACGCAGAACTCCGGGCCTGTCTTCGCATCATTCCTTGTCCTCCATGAGCATATTGCAAACTCCTCCACCGTCGTTGTGTATGTACCTGCGTTTATCTGCTGGATTATGGGGTCAAGGCTCGGAACGACAATAACAGGAGGGGAGTCTGTAGGCCCTCCCTTGTTGAAGTATTCTCCAAACACCTCGACTGAAGCTGAAACCCTGTCGCCCACGCATATCTCATCATCCTGCCTTATCGCAAGGGCTGTGGCCTGGTGGATGACCTGCGAATTATCAAGGTAAAGGTTGAGGCCTATCTGCGCTCCCTTGCTGCTGTAATTGAACTGGCCGAGCTTGCTTTCTATTATGCTTGGTGTGGAGGGGGTGAGGTTGGGCTGGGAATGGCCCTGGCCTGTGCCTGTTGCCTTGAAGGGCTTGGTGGGAGATGAGGGTATGGTGGCTGCGGATACCGTTAAAATAAATGCAAAGGAAAGGACTGTCAGAGCCAGCGCCACAAATAATTTGGAGTTCATTTCTTGCCCCTCCGCACCAGAACAAAGATTATTGCCAAAACGATAATCAAAACTATTGCGGGGATAATCCAGTTGAACCCCCCGCCGCCTGCTTCAGGCGCTTCAGGCTCTGAAGGCTTGGCAGGCGCAGCCCTCACCGTATCCTCCTCTTTCAGGTCATGAGTCAGCTCCCTGGCTATGACCTTGTGGCCGTTTTCGGCCTTTGCGAATGTCCCGGAATATTCCCCTGCAAAAGGCATGCCGTCAACAGTCTCTATCACCGAACCGTCGCTGCCGAGAAGGTAAACCAGCAGCTTCCCCTTGAGTGGTATCTTGTTCGAATCAGTATAGCTCACTCTGTAATTCACCCCGCCACCCTCTATAGGCGTAAGCGCAAGTCCGAACTCGCCGCCCGCAGGGTAGAATTTCGAGTAATCATAATCCAGCGTTGCCTGGTCCACCAGCTGGTTGTCCTTGTTGAACAGCTTTATTACAGCCCTCGCATCGCTCACTGTTTCTGTGGGTGTGAACGCTGCTGTCACCATGGCCGGGGCCCCTGTGACCTCCAGCTGGCTGAACGAGTCGCTGAATACTGTTTTCCCTCCCTGCGAGAGCTCAAATGCCGCACCGGTCACGGTTTCTGTTGTCCTGTCCGCTGAATTGGAGAAGCATATGAAGGCCTTGTATTCCTTGCCGGCCATGAGCGGGTAGTCTGCTAAACCCGCGTAAATAAGCCTTGCCTTCTCGCCGGGTATTGCAAAGCGGAGCTTCATCAGCCCTTTAGCTTCTTTGGATTCAGCCATGAACCTCACCTCATAGGCCCCGGCAGCCAGCCTGCCCACATTGAAGGTGAGCTGCTGCTTCCCGTTCTCCGCAAGGTTCACTTCCTTAGCTACAGTATACTGGCTCATGGCCTTCCCTGTCACATCATCCCATTCGTAAATCTCCATGGTCACCTGCGCCTGTTTTGCGCTCCCCTCATTGACTATATCTGTTGTGACAGAAACATCGGTTTCAGGGGCAAGCGAGGGGTTGAAGGTGCTGAACTTGTATGCATTGCCTGAAAGCCATGTCTTCTCCTTGTCAAAATAAATGTGTTGAGCGGCAGCGGGGTTCTGCACGGTGAAGGTTGAGCTGGCCGCAGGGACACCCGGCGGGCCGTAGGGGATGAAGCTGAGCCCTGCGAGGTTCATCACCTCATCAGAGAGGAAATAGACCTTTATTGTGTATTCCCCCGGCTTCGCGTTTGAGGGCATTTTCCACATTATCCTCGAGTTGTATATATCCCCTTTCCTCAGGTAAATCATGCCCTTCTGCTCCTCCCCGAAGAACTCATCAATCATCTGCTCTCCCTGCGCCTGGTCGTTGTAGAACACCTGGAAACGCGTAAACCCCTCAACAATGGGAGCCTTCTGGTTGCCAAGGATATTGAAGTCGAGCATTGCCTCCTCTCCTGCATTATAGCTCGCCTTGTCGGCCTGGAAGTTCTGCAGCTTTACGGCCTCTCCGAAATTGTAATACCCGCCCTCGCTTTCAAAACAGCTGGGGGCTGACTGGAAAGCCGCAAAGGCTGAAGGAACGGAGAGCAGCACTGAGAATGTCAGGAGCCCGTATAATGCAGGCAGAAGCCTCATAATATTTATTCATTATGCTTATATAAAAACCCCTATCATTAATTACCCGCAGTCAAAGACTATGGAATATTTAACGGGTATGCTTGCGGGAGTGGAGCCGAGCGCGGAGCTCTTCTGCCGATAGATGCTCGACTCGCATGTGTGCCTTCTCGAGACCTTGAACTCCGCATGCGCTTTCTCAAGAATCCTGTTGACTATTCCCGCCTCTATGCCTGTTATATCGGCAATCGTGGGGCTGTCTGTTATGAGAAGGAGCTTCCCCCCTCCGGAAACGAATCTTCCTATTGCATCTATTTCGTCGTCAGAGAATGGGGGCACATTGAGGCAGCCTGTGGCCCTCTTCCTGTCATCAGAGCCCCCTGCATAAACATTGCAGAAGCCGGACCTTATGAGCCACGCCTGCCCGTAGCCCGCAAGCAGGCTGTCTGTTATTTTGCCCGTCCTCCTGAATGTGTCCGTATTGATGCTGTTTCCCAGCCCTGTGAAGGCTTGAGCTATATTTGCCTTTGTTTTCGGGTCAGCTCCCGGGGTTGTCACAACGCCTGCAGCGCCTGTGCTGACCGCGTTGTCGTTTTCCCATATAATCAAAGCCCTCCCGCCGACATTTGAGCCGAGTGATTTAACGAGCTGCGCAAAGTCCGGATTGTCCGATATCCATGGGAACACATCCCCATAGACGGCGACTTTCCCGCCCCCTCCCATAATCAGCACAGGCTTTTCCTTCCCCTTGCTGTCAGTGCAGACCCCTAGTATGTCTATAGCCGGGAGGGATTCAAGCTCGCAGAGCACGGGCCTCTCGGATATCACCTTCTGCGCTGTTATCTTGACCTCCCCCTCCAGCTTCTCTATCGTCACAAAATATTCATATACAGGGGAGGAGCCTGCAAGCTTTGAAACGAGGCTGAAAAGGTCGTCTTTAAGCGAAGGGGAGCCTATGTAAGTTGCCCTGAGCCTGCAGCTGATCTGCCTGCAGCGCGGCTCAGGGTTGTCAAAGAACTGCAGGCACAGATAGTTTCCCGAGCCCTCAGCCTCATCCGTTATCAGGTCGCTCACCTTGTCAGGAGGCTGAGAAAATTTTGCGCTGCCCGGGTATATTGCGCGCGTTATTTCGGGTATGCCTATGCGCATGAAGTCGACATTCCCTTCGCTTGCAGTGCATATCGCTTCCGCCCTGTTCACAAGGTCCGAGAACTGGCTCAAGGCGTTGGATTCCTGCTGGCCCCTGAATATGTTTGCAGCTATCGAGAAGGAGAGGGTTATGATGACCAGCCCTATCATTATGCCGCCTGCGACGAGAATCCATGTGGCTACGGCTTTCACAATTATCTATTCGCAGCAGACGTATAAATTCCAATTGGGAAAGTAGATTATTTGCGTTAGCTGGCTTCAAAAATCATAGTTCGAGAACCCGACAGCCATGCCGGGAGAGGTTTGGCAGGAGGAAGAGGTCAATATGCCTTTATGACCAGAGTTGTTTTTCCCAAGATAAAGAAAAGGTTTTTCCAGAAGAAAAAACGGCTGCTGTCTGTGTGGCTTAAGCCGTTTTGAAAGTCCACTTTCTTGAGATTGTTGAAATTCCCGTCATATACATAAAGAGTTATTCCAGGCGCCATCTGGTAAAACCTGTCCGGGTTCTGCATATTCGTGACGGCCACCCCATGAACACCGTAATATTGTGTGCTGCCTGTTATCGCTCCCACAATCCTGTATATCTTGAGCGATGGTTTATCCTGCAGGGGGAGGCTCGCCTTCACCATGAATTGCGTCGGGGAAGCGCACTGGCGTATCACTGCAAGGAATAGGGAGTTGTCCTTTGCCTGCACTTCGAGGACATCAACATCTTCATTTGTTTTGCTTAAGCCGCAGTCATCCCGTATCCCTGTATCTACCCGCTTCACGGACAGGTCATCAGTGTTGAATGCCACTATTCTGCCTACAGAGTCTCCACCCCCATCTATTCCGTAAACTGTTTCTCCCTGATGGGTTATAAGCCTAGCGGGGTTGAAACCGGCAAAAAAATCTGAGCGCGTTATAATATCCGGGATGGTTTTGAGGAAACTCCAGTTTTTCGCGGCGAAATCGAATCCGAACATTTCATATACTTCCGAAATGCCAAATACGCCAGCTGTGGAATTTCGGCTGCCGAACAGTAGCTTGCTGTCTGTGCGGGTGAAAAAGGAAGCTCTCTTTCCGGCAGGAAGCGGCAGCCTTTCCCATGTGCTGGAGTCCAGGGAATATCTTAACATCTCATCGTTGTCTGCGACATACACAAAACCGCCGAATTCTATGCCATGAACTGAGGAAGGTGTGGTAG
The DNA here is from genome assembly GCA_964448625.1 of uncultured archaeon. GTDB lineage: Archaea > Aenigmatarchaeota > Aenigmatarchaeia > QMZP01 > QMZP01 > CAYUWT01. The sequence continues at coordinate 5,407 of CAYUWT010000005.1, read as the reverse complement.
TAAGGGGTATTTGGACAGTCTTTGCGTATTTCAAGGTTGGCAGGTGGAAGACGGCAATATACTTGTTGGTGGCTGTTGTGTTGTCCGCTGCGGCAACCATATATGCGTTCTCCTCGCCTACAAAAACATAGCCGATATCATCAGGGATCTCTCCGTTTATTTCAGGCAGCGAGTATGGCCCCCCTTCAGGCGAGTAAAGAGAAACAGGGGGTTCCATATTTGCCGTTCCGCTCCCGCCTCCTCCGCCTTCCTGCGCCAGCCTGTCCACATATGCCTTGGTAGCAGCGTCCTGCGGGTTTAAGGGGTCCTGTGTGTTGACAATGCGGTTGTTCTCAAGCGAGAGCAGCCCTGTGACCTTATGCCCTGTTATCTCGCTCACAACAAGGGAGGTCGCGTTTATGAACCCTGTGAAAATATTTGGGCCTTGTATAATTGTGTTAGCTGAGAGTGCTAGGCCTGAGAGAAGCAAAACTGCAAATAAAACCGTGAGGTATTTTATCATCTGGTTAATAATTGCAAGAAGTGGTTAATAAAAAGCGCTCTTGTTTGCTTACTTCGCCTTTAACACTTTTTCCAGGTGAACTCATCAAAAAGCGTTAGCGGAAAAATTATTTTGCCTTGACCAAATCAATGCAAATCCCTGCGGCAACGGTCTTGCCCATGTCCCTTATGGCAAACTTGGCAAGCTGGGGGAAGTCTGCCTGCTTCTCGATTGCTATGGGGTGCTGCGGGACAACCTTTATCACAGCCGCGTCTCCGGATTTGAGCATGTCGGGGTTCTCCTGCACCACAGCTCCGGTCTTCGGGTCAAGCTTCTTCGGTATCTCGGTTATCTTCCCAGCAACATGGGTTGTGTGTATGTGGAAAACAGGAGTGTAGCCCTTCGTTATCACGGTCGGGTGCTGGAGGACTATAATCTGCGCTGTAAACTCCTTCGCAACAGTGGGCGGCGTGTTGGTGTGGCTCATCACATCCCCTTTCTTGACCCCTTCGGCTCCGCGAATATTGATCCCTACATTGTCTCCGGGCTCTGCCTTCGGCAGCTGCTTGTGGTGCATCTCTATGCTCTTCACCTCTCCCACAGCCCCTGAGGGCTCGAAAACAACCTTGTCCCCGGGCTTGACAACGCCTGCCTCAACCCTTCCCACCGGGACCATCCCCACACCGGTAATCTTGTAAACATCCTGGATTGGCATCCTGAGGTGCTTGGTCAGCGGCTTCTCAGGGACCTTTATCGCGGCATCCAGAGTCCTCAGGAGGGTATCGCCTTTATACCACGCCATTTTGTCGGATTTCTTGACAACGTTGTCCCCCTTGTAAGCTGAAACAGGCACGAAAGGTATCTCCTCGGCCTTGTAACCCACTCCCTGAAGCAGCTTTGTCACCTCTGCCTTCAGCTTGTTGAACGCGGCCTCATCATAATCGGCCGCATCCATCTTGTTTACCACGACCACTAGTTGTTTTATGCCTAACACCTTCTCAAGGTAAACGTGCTCTTTTGTCTGCTCCTGTATGCCTTCCTTCACTGAGACAACAAGCATAGCCGCATCGGCCTGGCTTGCGCCGGTAATCATGTTCTTGATGAAGTCCCTGTGCCCCGGGCAGTCTATTATAGTGAAATAGTACCTGTCCGTTTCAAACTCCTTGTACATGAGGTCTATTGTAAGCCCCCTCTCCCTCTCCTCCTTCAGCTGGTCCATCACAAAGGCGAACTCGAACGTTTCTTTCTTGAGCTCCTTCGCAAGGGCTTCCAGCTTTCGCATGTCCTGCTCGGAAATGGCCCCTGCATCAAAAAGGATTCTCCCGATTAGGGTTGACTTCCCGTGGTCTACGTGCCCTGAGCTTATCAGGTTTATGTGAGGTTTTGCTGCCATTGAGGCCTCAAATGATTGTTTATCTATGCACTATATGCTTTAAATACTTTTCACGCTTCGCTTTTTTCTGGAAAAAAGGGTTTTAAACCGATATCCGGAGATGTGTAGTCTGGATTATTTATACAGGCCCCAGCCAAAAATAAAGCATGAGGCTTCTGTGCGAAGTAATAGCCTTTGATATCCTTCCGGCAGCCAGAGCCCTCATAGCTAAAAGGCTTACAGACACCTACGGCTTCTCCCAGAAGGAGGCGGCTGAAGCTATGGGCCTTACCCAGCCTGCCGTGAGCCAGTACAAGAGCAACGCAAGGGGGCATAAGATAGAGGCCTTCACAGGCAGCCCCGAAGCCATGATGGCCATGGATGAGCTTGCAAAGCGCATATCTCACGGGATACCCATAGAGGAGATGGGGGATGAGCTCTACAGGCTGTGCGAGAGAGTTGCACTGTCCGTGAGCGGAGGCAAAGCGCAGAAAGCAGGCCCGCAAACAAGATAAATTACTCTTCTATGCAAGCGTAAGCTCAAGCCTTTCATCAGCAAACTTCCTGCCGGTTATCCTGAAATTCTCAGGCTTCTTCAGGATCTTGAAGTATGCCTTATTGTTCGCGTAAGCCTTGACCTCTATGGAGCTCTCAAGCTCCGTAAGCTGTATGTCCTCCCAGCTTCTCACGCCGGGAAGCTTCATTGAAACCGTTATGGAACTGCCCGACTGCCTTATCTCTGTTTGCGGCTCCTCGGTTTCCTCGATTATCCTGGCCTTAGGCTGCTGTTTCG
>CAYUWT010000005.1:0-2751 GCA_964448625.1 uncultured archaeon | reverse complement strand
AATGGAGAACCTGGACTTCAGCGAGGCCCTGAAGAGGCTGGCCCAGCAGGCGGGCGTGCGGCTGGATGAGCGAAGAGGACGGAGCCAAAGCGACCTCCTCCTCCACCAGATAAACGAGGCGGGGCTGGAGCTGTTTCGCGGCATGCTGGGACGCAGCCTGACCCGCCGGCGGCTGGGGCTCCACTCCGAGATGATTGGAAACCTGCTTCCTTACCTCATCCTTGTTCATGTCCCCGAAGGTCTGTATTGAAACTTTGGGCTCCCTCCCTGTCCCGCTCACGATTCTTATGGAAAAGCCCCTCGATTTCGGCCTCTGCTCCCTGCCGAGATCGAAGGCCTCGAAATCCCGCTCAAAAAATTTTCCCATGTTTGCAAACTCCTCCTTGAACTTGGAGAACACATCTTCTATCATGGGTTCCGGCCTCTGGCCGCGAACAGGAGAGCCGCACGCAGCACAATAGCGCCAGCTCTCATGCAAATTGCTGCCGCAGGTCGGGCACCTCATAGGTTATCATTGTTTCAGCTTTTTATAAATCAAATCGGATTATATTTATTAACTTGGTTGTAATTGCAAATGGCCTCGAAAAAGGACTACCTTAAGGAAGCTGTAGAGCATATTGATATTACCAAATATAATACGGTTCCGTTAATCGAGGGTTTCTCGAAGATGGCCTTCCAGGCTAAAAATCTCTCCAGGGCTGCGCGCATATATGACAGCATGCTGAGGGACAGGGATTGTTCCGTGATACTATGCCTGGCCGGTTCCCTTTTCAGCGCGGGGCTCAAGAAGGTGGTGCATGATATGGTAAGGCACAACATGGCGGATGTGATTGTCTCGACAGGGGCCATAATAGTGGACCAGGATTTCTTTGAGGCTCTTGGGTTCAAGCACTACACAGGGATGCCGCAGGTGGATGATGATGGGTTAAGGAGGCTGCACATTGACAGGATTTATGACACGTTCATTGATGAGGATGAGCTGAGGGCGTGCGACATGGCTGTTGCGGAGATTGCCGGAAAGCTTGAGCCAAAACCTTATTCCTCGCGTGAGTTTATAGCGGAGATGGGAAAATACCTTGCAAAAAACGCGAAGAACAGGGAGTCTGTGGTTCTGGCGGCATATGAGCATGGCGTGCCGATATTCGTGCCTGCATTTTCTGACTGCAGCGCCGGCTTTGGTCTCATATACCACCAGTGGAATTCGAAAGGCAAAACGGTGACAATCGATTCAGCAAAGGATTTCCTTGAGCTCACAAAAATCAAGCTCGCTGCCGGGGAGACAGGGCTGCTCATGATTGGAGGCGGCGTTCCAAAGAATTTTGCGCAGGATGTTGTGGTTGCCGCTGATATTCTGGGCAAAGCTGCTCCCATGCACAAGTATGCGGTACAGATAACGGTTGCGGATGAGAGGGATGGCGCATTATCCGGCTCCACGCTCAAGGAAGCGAACTCGTGGGGCAAGGTCGAGCAGGGCGCCGAGCAGATGGTTTTCGGGGAGGCTACCATTCTTTTCCCGCTGCTCGCAAGCTACGCATACCACAGGGGCGGCTGGAACGGGAGGAAAGAAAGGCGGTTCAACAGGGTTCTGGAAAAGTAAGGCCAGAGGACAAGGTTTTTCAACATAAAAACAAAGACAATCAACTACCCGAACATTAATGTTCGGGAAATATATAATGGATCCTCATGAATAACCACGCGCTTATCCTCTATATAATACTGGCTGCAGGTTTGCCTGTCACATATTTTTACGGGGGCTTTCTTCTTGCTGCTTTATTCTTCCTCATATGGTTTGATGAGGTTGTGTTCAGCATACTGAAAGTCCCCGCAATCGTGGGGCTGGAGTTTGCGACGCTTGCAAGCGTTGTCCTTGGGCTGAATTTCGGGCCTGTTGCCGCATTTGTTTTTCTGGTTGTTTACAAGCCGATAACAAGAACGCTCCGCCAGCTCTGGGTCTCCTATGCGGATGAGAATGAATCCCCTTTTGCGCCTTCAGCTGAAGAACTGGTGTTTTTCCTGATCTCTTTGCTTGCGATGTTCTTTGCCTTTGTGCCTTTTCTGTTCCTGTTCATGGCTCTTGTAATCGTGAAGGATGTGCTTGTGCTCCTTTCGGATATTTACATAGACGGGGAGCTGGACCCATATACCCTGAACATGGTACCCAACTTCTTCTTCAACCTCTTTATAGGGTACTACGCTTCAGGGCTTCTTGGTTTTGCCTGAGAGGACAAGATGAAGGCCGAACAAAATACCCCAGAGCAAGAAGGGATACACTATCATACGTTCCATGGTGCCTGCCTCCAGACCCGGTTTTATGCCTGAGGTGAGGAGGATAAAGGAAGCCAGGGAGATTATCCCGAGGGCAACAAAGATATACCCAATCCGCCCATTTACAATCCTGAAGGAAGCGGCTGCCGCTGCCGGGCCGAAAACGAATGCGAGCAAAGCTGAGAATGCATGGTGCGGCTCTATGGTTTCCGGAAAAATCCCCACGCCAATAATCCCCATGCCTGCAATGCCTACCAGCGCGCTGAAAAGCGCGTTCCGGTATGCCCTGTAAGCCAGATAGGCGACAGACAGGGCTGCAGCACCCGCGATTATCGCAGAAGTGTTAAATATAATTGCGGTTTCTCCTACACCGAGGTCGCTTATGTAATTGGCAGCCCTGCTGTAATTGGGATAAACAGACTCGGCAAAAAGCATGGCAGCGATGAACTGCGCCGCCCCTGCAACGGAAACCCAGCCGGCCGCTTT
>CAYUWT010000004.1:17901-20503 GCA_964448625.1 uncultured archaeon | reverse complement strand
TCATATAACCGCTTGAAGCTTATCCCCCACCATGAAATAGAAATCCTCTATTGAATCGGCATCATATGCCGCATCCATGCCTGGGAAGGCTCCCGCATGGAGCGTTACTATTCCGTGTTGTGTCTGCTGCTATGTTACTTCGGCAACCTGTTTCTCCAGCTGTTGCACTCTGCCACTAAGTTCGTTTCTAAACTCATTTGCTTCAGCAAGCTGCCTATCAAGCTCTTGTAATCTAAGTTCATTATTTTTCAAATAAGTGTCAGTACCCAAATATCCCATCACACCGCCGGCAACAACAGCGGCTCCCCCTAACCCTAACAAAAATTCTCGCCTGTTAATTCTTCTAGATCTCGTTGCCATGAGTGACTATTGGCAGAAAATAATAAATACTTGAAAAATACCGGAAACCGTGAATCTGAACTAAAAACCTATTTATGAAATCCCCTATATAATATAATCATGGAATGCCCCAAGTGCCAGGGAGCAAGCTACCTTGCGGAAGAAGAATTCATACAGATGCTGGATAATGTGGAGCCTGTGAAGGTTGTTACTAAGGGGATTTACGTGTGCAAGAGCTGCACTGACCGCTTTACCCGCATCCATATAGAGGAAATAGAGGGAAAGAGGAAGCCATCACAGGCATCCCAGGACGCGGCAGCTTCACCCTACAGGCCTGCAGCGCGCAGAGTTAGCATGGATGAGGCTGCAGAAACGCTGAAGTTCTTTTAAAACTTTCTTGTCCTCTATGCCAGCAAAAACAGCTAGTGAGAAGGAAAAGGAGGAAGCAGTGTATTTAAAAGCCACTGATGAGGATTTTGAAAGGGTTGTGATAAAGGGCTCATTCAAAATGCCCGTTGTTGTAGACTTCCATGCTGAGTGGTGCACACCCTGCCACATGCTTGCCCCTGTCTTGGAAAAGCTGGCACGCGAGCTTAAAGGGAAATTCATGCTGGTGAAGGTCAACACCGATGCGAATCCGGCAACGGCAAGCGCATACCACGTTTCCGCAATCCCGCTGGTCAAGATGTTCAAGTCCGGCGAGGTTGTAGCTGAGTTTGTGGGCTTTTTGCCTGAGGAGGATGTGAGGGAGTGGCTTCTGAGCAGCTTCTAATCCATAATTGTAGTGTTTATACAGTTAAATATATAAATACCTCATATAAATATATAAAAATCCTAAATAATCCATAATATTATGAACAGGGACCCCTTTGAGATACTCGAGAAGATATTTGAGGCGCTTGAGAAAAATAACGCTTACACGATGAACGAGCTGTCCAAGGCAACCGGCGTGCATTATGTTACAATAAGGAGGTACATAAAACTGATAGAAACGGTGCGGAAGGAGCCGGAGCTTGAGATCATAAAAACTAGGCATTCAATAATACTAAGGCTAAAAAGATAACCTACCCGCATACATAATTAACCTGACCGCGGGAAACTTAAAAGGGGAACTGGAATATAATATTAAGGCAGAAATATGAGCGGCGAAGAGGTCAACCTGAAGGTGGGAGAGCTGACCAACAGGGACGAGTTTGGCAGGGGCATCGTGAGGCTTGACAGCAGAACGATGCAGAAGGTCGGGATAAAGGAAGGGGACATAATAGAGCTTTCAGGCCAGCACACAACAGGGGCCATAGCCATAAGGGCCTACCCTGCAGACATCGGGCTGAACATAATACGGATGGACGGCATAACCAGGCGCAACGCGGGAGTGGGTGTTGGCGAGACCGTAAGGGTCAGGCAGGCCGATGCGAAAGAAGCGACAAAGGTAATACTTGCTCCGATACAGAAAGGGATAAGGCTCCACATAGATCCTGAAGTGCTGAAGAGGAACCTTATCATGAGGCCGCTCAGGGAGAAGGACATAATAACCCCCTTCCCCATAGTCAAGGAGCGCCGCTCCCCTTTCGAGGATTTCTTCGGGGTTGATATCGAGGAGTTCTTCACCCCCATACCAGGTGAGACCAAGCTTATAGTTGTTTCCACAGCACCGTCAGGCATAGTGAAGGTAACGGACCTTACCCAGCTTGAGATAAGGCCGGAGGCTGTCGAGCTTGAGGAGAGGGCAATACCGACGATAACATACGAGGACATAGGAGGGCTGGGGGATGCGATACTCAAAATACGGGAGATGGTGGAATTGCCTTTGCGCCACCCCGAGCTTTTCGAGAGGCTGGGCATAGACCCTCCCAAAGGCGTTTTGCTTTACGGCCCCCCGGGAACAGGAAAAACACTGCTTGCAAAGGCTGTTGCGAATGAGAGCGGGGCTCATTTCAAAGCGATAAGCGGGCCTGAATTTTTATCGAAATGGTACGGGCAAAGTTTGCCTTATAGCGAGAAAATACTGGTCAGGCAGGATAACAGGATAAGCAGGAGAAGGATAGGCGAGATAGTTGAAAGCGGCAGCAAAGACGGCCTTGAAGTGCTGGCATTCGACAGTTCCGGAAAGGTCAAGTTTTCGCCTGTCACAGAGCTCATAAAGCACAGGAACATTTCCAAAATTCTCGAGGTTCGCACAAAAAGCGGAAGGAGGATCAGGGTTACAGACTATCATTCCCTTTTCACGCTTGACGGAGGAAAGGTTGTTGATATCAAAACCTCG
>CAYUWT010000004.1:0-17891 GCA_964448625.1 uncultured archaeon | reverse complement strand
CTACATAGCAGTTCCGCGCTCCGTACCTGCCATAGGGAAAATCGAAAAAATAAACCTGCTGCACGAATTAAATGGCAATGACTTTGGCCTAATTATAAGAGGCCAAAAAAAGCTGCTGAAGGCGGCCATAGAAAATCTCGGCCATAAGAAAGCGGCAGAGATCCTCGGTTTCAGGCCAAAATATCTGTACGATATCCTCTTAAAGAATGTCGGGATAAGGGCATCAAAATTCCTTCAGTTAATGGATAAGGCTGGCATAGCGTTGAATGAATCTGAAATTGAGGTTTCAACAAAAGGCAAATCTCTTCCTGCGGTCATAGAGCTTACACCGCAGTTTTGCGAATTCCTCGGATTATGGGTTGCGGAAGGCTCATACAGCGGCGATTCCGGCATAAGAGTAAGCATAAACTCAAAGGAGCTCCCTGAAATACTACCCAATATAGAAAGTCTGTTTGGCAAACCGACAATATATTACAAAAAAGGCACAAATGGAGCAGATATTTACATCTCAAATAAAGCCCTGAGAATCTTTATGGAAAAGGTTTTGGGCATTAGGCACGGCGCAGCTGAAAAGCATGCCCCTGAAATTATATTTTCACTAGACAAGCGGCTTATTGCCTCCTTCCTGAGGGGTTATTACAGCGGCGACGGCTCTATAGCCAAAAACCAGCGCGGCGTTATTACTGTTGAAGGCTCAACTGAAAGCAAAGGGCTTGCAGACGACCTGATGCACCTGCTGCTTTATTTCGGCATTGTAGCCAAGGATTATCCAAGAAAAGGCAGAAGCCAGCACAGGGTCTGCTTTACCGGAGTCTCAAACCTCCGTAACTTTGCTCAAATAGGCTTTCTTGGCAGAAGCAAAAATTCCCAGATTAAGCATTATATTGGAGCAATGAAATGGGAAAGAAGCGATCAGATTCCGATAACACGCGAGTTGAGAGAACATCTGTCCTTTATCAGCAATGCTAACAATTGGCAAAACTCTGCAACAATAGGCAGGGGTGTGCTTGCAGGCTTCGAGGAAGAATTGCCCTCTGAAATGGCATACTTGGCAGGCAGCGACATTTACTGGGACAGAGTCGAAGAAATTAGGGAAGTCGAAAATGAGGAATATGTTTATGACATCTCTGTAGAGCCCAACGAAAACTTTGTCGCGGGCTTTGGAGGCATTTTTGCGCATAACAGCGAGCAAAACTTAAGGAAGATATTCAAGGAAGCGGAAAAGAGCGCTCCGAGCATAATATTTATAGATGAGATAGATTCGATAGCCCCGAAGAGGGAAGAGGTTACAGGCGAGGTTGAACGCAGAATTGTCTCGCAGCTGCTTACGCTTATGGACGGGCTGCAGGCCCGGGGCAAGGTCATAGTGATTGCCGCCACCAACAGGCAGAACGCGATAGACCCTGCCCTCAGGAGGCCCGGCCGTTTTGACCGCGAGATAGAGATAGGCGTGCCTGACACGACGGGCAGATTAGATATACTGCAGATACATACGCGCAATATGCCCCTTGTGAAGGACGTTGACCTGAAAGAGCTCGCCAGCCTGACCTACGGCTTTGTGGGCGCTGACCTGGAGATGCTTGCGAAAGAAGCTGCCATGGCCTCGCTCAGGAGGACATTGCCCAAGCTCGGCTGGAAAAAGATGGAGGAATTCCCTCCGGAGACTCTTGAGAAGCTGCGGGTTACAAAGGCTGACTTTGAGCAGGCGCGCAAGCTTGTCGAACCCTCCGCAATGCGCGAGGTCATGATAGAGGTGCCTAATGTCAAGTGGAGCGATATAGGCGGGCTTGCCGGGGTCAAGAAGATGCTTCAGGAGATTGTGGAGTGGCCTCTCAAGAACCCGGAGTCCTTCAAGAGGCTCGGGATAAAGCCGCCGAGCGGCGTGCTGCTTTACGGTCTGCCGGGCAGCGGAAAAACCCTGCTTGCAAAGGCTGTTGCCACAGAGAGCGGCAGCAACTTCATTTCCATAAGGGGGCCTGAGATAACAAGCAAGTGGGTGGGGGAGAGCGAGAAAAGGATAAGGGACATATTCAGGAGGGCAAGGCAGGTTGCTCCTGCTGTGATATTCTTTGATGAGATAGATGCCATAGCACCAAAGAGGGGGCTCGATATGGGCAGCCGTGCATACGAAAACATAGTGAGCCAGATACTTGTTGAGATGTCGGGCATAGAAAAGATGGCAAGTGTTATTGTCCTTGCAGCGACCAACAGACCTGATATCATTGACCCCGCCCTCCTGCGCCCCGGAAGGTTCGAGAGGCAGGTTTTGGTTCCAGCCCCTGACGAGAAGGCAAGGCTTGAGATACTGAGGATTTACACGAAGGACATGCCGCTCAAGGGGGTGAATCTTAGCGAGCTTGCGAAGAAGACTGCAAACTTTACCGGGGCTGATGTTGAAGCGCTTGTGAGGGAAGCCGGCATGGATGCGCTGCGCAAGAACATGAACGCAAAGGTTATTGCAAAAGAGAACTTCGACCATGCTTTGAAAACCATAAAGCCTTCCGTGAGCAAAGAGCTTATCGAATTCTACAGCAAGGTGGACGAGGAGCTGAGGAGCCCTGTCAGGAAGAGGAAAAAAGCGGACAAGGAAGAAGAGGATATGAGGTATGTGGGCTGAGTGTTTGCAAATTCCCGCCCTCTCAGCTTTGTATTATTTTTCGCAGTCTGAAACAATATATCAAATTCTTTCCTACTTTCCTATCATCACAGTATTCCTTAATTCGGCACCCACGTCTCCGCTACTCCGTCCCCGTCAATATCCTCGCATACCCCAGTCAAAGAGTCCCTGCAAAGCCCGGCGCAGCACGAGCCTGTGGAACAGTCGAAATCGATATTGCATGCATCGCCTCCGGGAATAACAGGCACTCCCTGCGTGTTCACAAGCCTGCCTGCAGCGATATCAAGGCTGAACCATTCCTTCCTCTCCTGCTGGCAGCCAAGGCTGTCAGACTGCACGGAGAAGCCCAGCATCGGCTTCTGGCTCTGCGTTTCAACTATTATCTCGCCGCTCTGCCCCGCCTCCAGCCTTTTTGGGAAGTATATTACTCTCCCGCCGCTTACCGAGACATCTTCAAGGCTTGCGGCTGAATCGCCTGGGTTTTTCACAATCACCCTGATTATATTAGGGTTGGCTGAACTCCCATTTGTCAGGACCTCATCTACAGAGAACTCTGCGCCGTTTGTTTTCTTTTTTGCTTCCAGACTGAAAGATTTTTTGATTATAGGCACATTGAGCGGCTGACGTCGGTCTTTGCTTGCCCGGAAGTCCACCCTCTGCCCGCTGATACCGAGAGCATCTGATATAGAGCCCTTAAGATTCTCGATGGCCTCTGAATTCCCCGAGATTTGCTCAAAATCAAGCACAGACAAGGAAAGAGTACACATATTGTCAATTTGATAGTTGATGTCAGTCCCCGGCCTGAGTTCAATGCCTGTGATGGGGCAGAAAACCATGTAACCGTATGCTGTGTCAATGTTTATCTGCGGCGTTGTTGGTTTACCACCTACTGTGAAGAGGCCGGGTTTCCTGTTGACAAATGCAATGCATTGTGGTTTGCATGAAGCCGTAACATCAATTGTGCCTTCGCCTGTAACCTTCATTGAATTCCCTGAAGTCTGCGCAGGTCCGTTAACTGAAAGGTCGCATTTCTGCTCACAGATTACCTGGGCATCTGCGACGCAATTTGTAAGACCGCTGTATCCAGAAGAGGCGCAGACAAATGTCCTATAAACATCCGTAGAGAATACGTTCTCATTTATTTTTTTAACAATTTCTGTCAGGCTATCTACCCACAGCACCGGCGGTGTGTCATGCGTCCCACCCTTAGTGAACCACTCTCCCTGAAGACCGGCATTTGTGATCGTTACTGTATCGCCGGCGCATACATCTTCTCCACTCTTGACATTGAATTCCTTTGCCGAAAGCTGGGAAGTCTCAAAGAAGTTGATGCCCATGCTGTTGGCTTTGGATTTGCTTGTGCCTTTTCCAACATTTTTGGCGATGAGTTCTGTGCTTACAGAAACCGGGGCCGCCTGTGTTAGCATATAGCCGTTATCAGAAGGAATAACACCTGTTCTTTGGCCGTAAGAGGCGTGCGAGAAAATAACGAGCAGAGATAGTGCAGACAAAAGCAATATGGATTTCTGCATTAGCATCTTTCGGTTCATCATAAACCCTTCAGCCAGTCTTCTTCCTTCGAATGAGGACAAAGGCTGCAACTATTACGATTATCAAAAGCGCAGCAACAATTGGGACAGAACCAGCCCCAGGCGCCGGAGCTGCGGCTTCCTGCCCCCCGGCAGGGGATGCTTCCGCAATCATCACAGATGTTTCATCCGAAAGGTCCCTCTCTTTTTCCCTGACCACAAGCCTGTAATCCCCCTGTTCATCAACACCCTCAAACTCCCCCGCATAAGTACCGCTCACCGCAACATCCTCCGCAATCCTTATTACCTTCCCGCCGCTGTCAAGCAGGTAAACAAGCACCTTGCCCTCAAGCCCGATACCCCGCTCATCCGTGAAAATTACCGTATACATTATTTTCTCCCCGGAACTGAACGTCGCTTTCCCGGGAGCAATATCCAGTTTTGCAGGGACGGCTGCAAATCTTGAGTAGTCATAATCCATGTCAACCTTATCCGCAACATTTCCTGCCCCATCATAAGCCGTGGCTATCAGCGTCCCCTTTGAAACAGTTTCCGAAGGCGTGAAAACAGCCTCAAGCCCGGTGGGCTGAGGGGGGAAATCCGCAAGTGCAGAGGATTCTTTCACAACAGTTTTGCCATCCTTATCCTTGAATTCAATCTCCACCCTCCCTTCAGCAAGATTAAAAGAATCCGCCGAATTGCCCATGCACACAAACAGCTTGCTCTCCTTCCCGGCCATAAGCGGGAAATCCGCTATACCCGCATAGTTCATCCTCAGCCTTTCCCCAGCAACGCTTATCCTCATCTTCATCACTGATTTTTCCTCCCCTGAAGCCGCTGTGAAAACAAGCTCATATGTCCCTGGCTCAAGGTCCTTGTTCGTGTCAAAAGTTAAAGCCTGCTTCCCGCCGGCCGCAAGGTTCACATCCCTCGTTATGCTGTATTCCTGCAGTGGTTTTCCTTCAACATCATCCCACCTGTAAAGGTTCATTGTTGCTTTGGCGGTCTTCTGCTCTCCAACATTCGCAAGCTCCGTTATCACGCTTATCCCGTCAGAAGGCGCTATTACAGGCGCAAAGTTGCTGAAATCGTATGCGTTGCCGTTGAGGGTGGTTTTCATTTTATTGTAATAGATATGCGACTCCTTCGCGCTGCTTGAAACAGCGAAGGTTGTGAAGATTGCAGGCACTCCAGGCGGACCGTATGGAACGAAGCTGAGCCCTGCGAGATTGAACGCATCCCCTGCAAGGAAGTAAAGCTTGACAGTGTATTCGCCGGCTGGAGCGCCCTCCGGAACCTTCCACCTTATCTCCTTCCTCATCTCATCCCCTGCCATGAGATAAATCATCCCCTTCTGCTCCTCTCCAAAGAATTCATCAACCAGTATCTCCTTTTGTTCAGGATGGGTATATATAACCTGCACGCGCGTGAAGCCTTCCACAATAGGAGCCTGCTGGTTCCCTGTAAGAACGTAATCTATCTCAATGGTGTCACCCGGAGAATAGGTTGTTTTCTCTGTCTGGAAATTTGTAAACGCAAGGCCGTTTCCGAAATTGTAATAGCCCCCTTCGCCCTCAAAGCAGCTTGAGGAAAGCTGGAGTTCTGCAAGGGCAAATGGGCCCAAAACCGAGAGTGAAAGAGCAATTATTACCGGAAGCAGAAGCCTCATAAGATTATATTGGCCCTGCCGCTTATATACTTACATTTTTCCTCAGCAGGAGATAGGCAGCCGCAGCAAGCAGCATAAGAAGCGCCGGATAAAACCCTGCAAGCGCTGAAAAGCTTGCCGGGAAGTCGACAACTATCCTGACCGAATCCCCATCCTTCGCTCCTGTTTCCCTCACATTTGCCTCAAGCTCAAGCATGTAACTGCCTGCCTCCGCAGACAGCATTTCCACCTCAAACACCCTCTCCTCCTGCGGAAGCAGGTTTTTTACAACCAGAGTCCGGCCATCCTGCCCAAGCTCTGCATTGACATCCCCGCTGACAACGAACCTTGCGAGCGGATACTCTTTGAGGGCAAGCTCAACAGTTGCAGATTTTTCGCCAAGATTCCTGACCTGCACGCCATTCTCGAAATACGAGCCTATCGCAAGCACCACCTCATCCGCGATAAAGTTTGCTATAGGGTTAGAAAAGATATACCACCATTCGGTTGCCATGAAATTCCCGGCCCTGTCGTACGCTTCCGCCCTGTATTTAACCTGCGCGCCCTGCTGAATCTCAACTGAAAAGCTGCAAGAGCTTTCCTCCTCAGGGTCTGCCGCTCCGCACCCCTTAACTTTGGTTGTCATCTTGCCCCCCGCGGTGATGATGACCACAATAGTATGGTTCCTTATCCCCGATGTCTTGTCCACTGCCTTTGAGGTTATGGTTACGGAGTCTATGTCCGCTGAAGGCTCGGATTTTTCCAGCAGCCTCCCGCTCTGGTCCCTCGCCTCCATCGCCACCGAAGGCAGGTCGGTATCAACAGAAAACGTAACAGGCCCGGAAAACTGCCCAAGATTATTTGCATAATCTCTGGCCCTGCAGCGGAAGGATATGGAGGTTATGTTTTCAGGGGTTGCGCATGAGGCCCTTTCCCTTGAGATAGTGCAAATCGCCCCCGCATCCTTCCATGTGCTGTTTTCCATGTATTCCAGCTCCACTGATGAAACGCCTGCGCCTGCATCGGATGTCACAAAGGTCATGCTGAACTCCTTGCCCGCATACTCCGATTCCCCATGCACGCTACACGTCGGTCCTGTCATGTCCAGCGTAATCGATTTGGGCTGCGACCAGTCGGAAACGCTGCTGTCAGCCTTCGTCACTTTCACCCTGAATGAATATTCCATACCCTCTTTTACCGCCACTGGGGATGAGGGGCCGAAATGCGCTGAGCCCTGTGCAGTTGTGAGCCAGTCTTTCCACACTCCAGGAACCTCAGTGGTCATGTACTGCACCTGGAAGCTGAGGGCTGCGCCTTTTGATTTCCAGAAGACCTCGAACCGCGACTGGTTTGAATACAGTTTGTTGTTCAGGGGAGAAAGGAAGCTCGGAAAGAATTTCTCTATATAAGCCTCATCAAGGGCAGACTCGCACCCTTCCCCTATGCAAACTGCTCCTTTTTCCTTCACATCCACAGCCCCCGCGCTCCCCACAGTAAGGTTTTTTGCAAGGAGCTCCGCGTTATCCCTCACCTCAAGCGTCCCCCCGGAGACCACAACGCCTCCGCTGAAATGCCTCCCTTCAGGCACAAAGCAGCCGGCGCCCACCTCAAGCAGCGGCAGGCTGTCAGCGCACTGCAAAGCGGCAAGGGAGGCGGGGATTGTCAACGCATATAATATAACAAGAAGAGATATGCCCACCCTGATGGTTTCCATGATTTATTAATTGTTTCCTGTTTTATATAAAAACAAAGTTAACCCCCCTGTTTTTTCTTGAAAGCAAAAAGAAAACAGCAGCTGAAATGGCCACCATAAAAATTGCCGCAGCCCAGCCGGTTGCGGAAAAGCTTGCGGGCAGGAGTATCTGCACCTGCATGCCTGTCGAATCCATCCCCCCCAGAGCGCCCTCCGCCGTCGCGTTCAGCAGGTAAGCTCCGGGCTCTCCAGAAAATATCCTTACCCCGAACACCCTCTGCTCCCCCGGCATGAGGCTGTAAACCCTCAGCACCCTGCCATTATTTTCAATCAGGCTCCCGCCTCCGGTAACAGGCAGAAAGCCCGCAAGCCTGTAGCCGGAAAGTGTCACAGTAACATTGTCCGTTGCATTCTCCGTGTTCCTTACGGCCATCTCGGCTTCCGAGGAAGAGCCCAATGTGAACCATATGCTCTCTTCCACGAAATTTGCTACAGGGTGCGAGGCAAGGAAGGCCCACCTGCCGGGTTCAGCAGGGAATGATATTTTGTTTCCGGCCTTATCCCCAGCCTCCAGTCTAAAACCAACCTGCACATTGCGCGAAACCTCAAACTCATGCGTGCAGGCTGCTGAAGTATCGGTGTCCTTCCTGCAGGCAGCCTGCTCGGCCCTATAGCCTCCGGGGAAAAGGAAAACCAGCAGTTCTGCCTTCTCCACCCCGCTTGTCGTATCGTTTGCGGTTGCATATATGGAGACTTTAGTCGCGGATACCGGAATTTTGCCGGGAAATATAATGTTCCCGTTCTGGTCTTTTGTGACAACCCCAATAGAAGGCGGAATAGTATCAATAACGGCTGAAGCAACCCTGCCCGAGCTGCTTATATTCTGCGGCCATGGTTCAGTTTGGTTGAGGGCATTCTCAGCCCTGACCGCAAAATAATACCTCAGCCCCTCCCTGATTTCCGGGCTTCCGTTGCCAATAAATGCCTGCCTCGCCCCTGACGGGAAACAATCGGAGCCGTTGTATTTTAACGGCTGCCATGAGCTGATATTAGGCGGCTGTGAGCTCATGTTGGCTGCGGTCCAGATTATGCCGTAGCATTTGACGCTGCCGTTGTAGTCCCCTCCCCACGATATGGGAAATGAGCGGTTTTGCGCCCATGATTCCCAGCCGCCGTTGACCCACTCGGGAAGGGGGTCCATGAACGTGTGCCCGGCTTCAGCCGCTACAAAAAAAGGGAGCAGCGCAGTTGCCATGAAAACAGCAAAGCATGCTGTAATTATATACGGCAAGCAGCGCTCCATACTATCAATTGTGCTTTTCAGTATATATTGGAAAATCTTCCATGCACTTCATTTTCCCGCTGGGTTGCCCTAAAAGAAAAAGGCGCCGGGAGCAGGATTTCCAACCGAATTCATATTCATCCTCTCAATCAGGGGATGAGTAAGACCTTAGAGAAGGGGACGTGCCCCTTCTCTCGGTTTTGAACCTGCAAGCCCCGAAGGGCACCAGATATCTTTAGCAGTTTGCCGCATTCAAGTTCATATTGCATGCGGCTAGTGCTTTCCTCTTCATTTCCGCCGCGCCCCCACTGCTGAGGGCACTCAGAGTCAAGCCATCATGTCATCACAGCATCTCTGCTGCTCTACATATCTAGCGCTCAAGTCTGGCGCGTTGGCCAACTACCCGACTGCCAATTGAACTTGAAGGTCGGGAAACTACGTACCCGACTACAAGATGTGCTTGCGGTCAGGATGTTTTAGCCGTTCCGCCATCCCGGCACATCGTTATATTATCCGCAAACTTATAAAAAGCGAGCGTTCCCCTCAGTTGCACGTGGGACCTATGCTCCCGCCCAAAACACCGTCCACATAGCTTTTTGTGGCTACATCCTGGCAGTCAGCGGGGTTTGCCGCATTAACAATCCTGTTGCTGCTCACATCCAGCTGCCCCGTCACCCTGTGCCCCGAAATCTCGGAAACCGCAAGCCATGTGGCATTTATGCTTCCAGCGCGTATTGTGTCCGCAACAACAACAGTCTCAGTAGCCGTGTTTGCGGCAAAGGCTGCAATCCCTGCCACAGCCAGCAGGATAGCGCTTATCCAAAAAGCCTGTCTGATAAAAGCGGGTCTCATTCCTCTCCGATTAATTCTTTCCCCTGCGCGCTTAAATAAACAGCATTACAGCTTCAGATTGTGAGAGAACTTTTCCTTCTCAGCCTTCCCCAGCTCCCACGCATCCTCAATAAGCATATCAGGAACTCCGTCCAGAACAGGGAATGCGAGCTTGTCCTTTCCGCATACCAGGAATTTCCCTTTGAGGTCCACATCCCCCTTGCATTTGGGGCACGCGAGAATCTCGAGAAGCTCCCTGTCTATTATCTCTGCCATATGGTTTAATAGAAGCGTCTAATATTAAGCTTATGCCCACCCTGATTATCGTTCCAACAAGCCACATAGCTGAGGAAAGCGTAAAGGCGGTGAAGGAGGCGATAGACAGGGAAAACCCCGGTTGTGTGGCCGTTGAGCTTGACACCATGCGCTACGCAGCGCTCAAACAGAAATCACATTCAAACAGCGCTTCCTTCAGGAGGCTCGGATTCTCAACATTCCTTTTGGTTTACATTCTTTCCCGCATCCAGCAGTCCCTCGGGAAGCGCACCGGAATCTTTCCCGGCTCCGAAATGACAGAGGCAGCGGATTATGCAAGGGAGAAAGGTATTGATGTGGCTTTCATAGACATGAACATAGCGGAAACCTTTGCAGGTTTCAGGCGTATTGGCACGAAGGAAAAGCTCAGGCTTTTGCTGTATGCCGTTTTCGGCAGCCTCTTCTCAGGCAGAGTGAAAGGCATTGACCTCACTAAAGTCCCTTCTCAAAAATTCATAAAGGAGGCAATAGCAGAGATAAAGAGGGAGTTTCCCGGGATCCACAGGGTTCTTATAGAAGAAAGGGACAGGCACATGGCCTCGCAACTCAAAAAGCTCTCAGCAAGATATGAAAGAATAGTGGCTGTTGTGGGTGCAGGGCATGTAAAGGGAATAAAGCAGGAGCTGAAAAGGACTGTTTGATGCGGGGGGCAGGGTTTTCGCCCATTTTCCGTGCACGCTTTTATTATGTTCACCCGGAAAAGGGTGCTTCGAACCTGCGAAGGCACTAAGCCATTAGGTTTCCCATATACTCCTGAACCTAACCCCTCTGGTCAGGCTAGCGTTGTGTCACCCTAAGCCTAACCCCTTTGACCATTCCCAAACCTCTTTCCGTTTTTGGATGAAACCATTAAACTACTCGCATTCAAGTTTATCTTGTATGCGAGACGTTTTTCGTTCATTCGGAAAAGGTTTCTTGGGTACCCCCGCTTCTGTTATTATATCTGCATAGCAGCAATAAATTATTGTTATGCAGTTCTGATGCTTTTCGCAAAAATTTGAGGTTCAGGTTGCGGTTCAGGTTGCATTACAAAGGTAATGGCAGTATAAAACAAATTTAAAAAACAGTGTAAATTATAGACATGGAATGGGATCCAAATGCTGTTGTTTATGTTGACAGGAAAAAGATGCATGAATATGAAGCAAGAATTTCCATAGGCGCCCCGGCTGTGGGCTATGCCCATGAAGGCTTCGATACTCTTAAGCCAATGCCTTCTGAAAACGGTTCCAGCTATCTTGTTGTGAGAGAAGGGGGATGCAGGGAATTTTCAAGCCATGCTGAACTTCGTGAGCATTATAATAATGTGGGCAACAGAGACCCTCTCTTCGGCCATTTTGACCGGCTGGAACATACAATCGGCTGTTCAAAGGCCCTAAAAAAGCTTCCCATAGAGAAAAAGGAGTTTGTCCGCTATTTCCGTGAACTGGTGGAGGAAAATGCCGCTCTTTATGAAGAAAGTCTTGGCCATCACCCTCCGTTTTATGCGAGGGCTATGGTATGGCAGGATAAGAAACAAGAGACTCAAAGAGACAAAATAGGAGTTGCAAATAATGCTCCTGCACGCTGGGCCATACTAATAACCCCCTATACGCCCTATATCGAAACCAAAAAAGATGGCAGCGAGGAAAACCCTCTAGGAGCAATGCTTGTCGATTCGCCGCGCCTGATACCCCCGGAATGCATGGACAGGCGGGCAAAGCTTGCCCCACGTTATGGGCTGATGGCCAATGGAACCCATACCGCCCGCGAGTTTGTATATCATGAGGCAATCCTGAAAGATATGAAGGGAAATGTTGGTGAAGGCGGGGGTGAAAACCTTGTATGCTACAGAAAAGGCATTTTTATAATCCCCCTCTCCGATTCCGTGCTGCCAGGGTTCACCCAGGATTTCTTTGTTCTTTCAGCAAAACTTGCCGGCTATCCTGTTGAAGAGGCTGTGCTTAAGCCCGATGATTTGAGGGGGATGGAGGCAATGTGGTTTACAGGGACAGCTGCCGGTCTTGAACTGATATGGAGGCTTGGAAACGAGCAGGGCAAGCAGATATGGACACCGCGGTTTTCCGCTGATGAATACAAAAATGGAAAGGCGCCAACAGCAATTTTGGAAGTAACCAGCGATTTCAATGATTACATGCTGGGAAAAAAGAAACTGCCTGAAGAGTACAGGCCTGTTATTTCTGAAATAAGCATGAATTAATCTCATAATGTCTTCCGCAAATAGCAAAAGACAAAGCTTTTAAAGCAATTCCCTATAGCATAACTGATACCCTATGGCATACGAAACGCGGAAGGAAGATTACAAGGAAAAGCGGTTTGACGAGAGATATGACTTGATGGAGCGCGAACTCGAGGAGCTTGCTAAGGGAATAAAAACCAAGCAGGAGACAGAGATAATAAACCGCGTTCTTACAGAGGAGCTGCATGTCCCCCGCCTTCAGGCGCTTCCGCGCATGAGCGAGGAGCCGATAAAGCCCCTCAAGCGCTCAACCCCGGAGATATTCGGCACGCTGTTCGACAAGATAGATTTCCTGCGGGAGAGGATAACCGAGACCAAGGGCATGCTGGACGCGAGGAAGCAGCTCCATGCGGATGTAATAGCGGAGGTAGACCGCGATATTGCTGAAAAGAGCGAGATAGAATCAAGGCTTGCGGATATAAACGAGAAGAGGAATTTCAAGCTGGACATATCCATACTCAGGAAGGAGAAGCGCGCTGAAAGCCTGCAGTTCTGGCGCGATGTGCTGGAGCTCAGGACAGAGCTCAGGGAGATTCTCGAGCAGTATTCCATGGAGCGCAAGATATCAAACATCTTCTCAGAGCTGAGGGGCGGTACCGATGGCGATGGAAACTCCGGAAAGGCTGATTTCTAGGGAAATAAAGAGGCTCGTGCCCATACTCGGCAAGGATAACTGCCGCAGGCTGACGATGGCGTGGCTGATGGCCGATGAGAAGACTAGGGAGAGGATTGTCGAGCTTGTCGACGTGATAAAAGCCTCCACCTTCGCGCACAAGAGCACAACAGACGCCATACTCATGGAAGCGCCTCCGCGCGAGGCTGCAAGTTCCGGGGAAATACATTTCGGAAATATAATGTACGGGAACATTGAGCTATACCCTTTCATGTTCAAAAAACAGAATCTTCTCACCCACATAGGGATATTCGGCTCTTCGGGATACGGGAAGACCAATATCTCCTACCATCTCATACGCGAGTTTTCCCTCAAGGGCATACCGGTGCTGGTCTTCGATTTCTCCAAGCGCAACTACAGGGACCTGCTGCTCACGGAAATAGGAGAATCCGTGGACATATTCACGTGCGGCCGCAGCATAGCGCCTTTCAAGTTCAATCCCATCAGGCCGCCGCCAGGAGTCAGCGAGTCGCAGTGGATGAAGGAATTTGCCGGGATATTCGACCATGCATACTGGCTCCTTGGGGGCGGAAAATCGATAATACTGAAGGCCCTTGAGAGCGTGTGCAATGAAAAGGAAAAGCCGACAATGCGCGACCTGCGCAACTGGGTTACAGGCTTCAGGGAGGGCCATATCTCACCGAGGGAAAGGAACTGGCTTGCCACAGCGCAGCGCTCGCTTGACTCCCTCTGCTTCAAGGAGATAGGCGGCATGTTCGAGTGCCAGCAGGGCGTTGAAATCAGCTCATTCTTCGAGGCAGGGAAGGTGACAGTGCTGGAACTGGATGCGCTTGAGACAAGCGACAAGACGTTCTTCATCGAGATAATCCTGCAGTGGCTCAGGAACTGGCTGATAGCAGGAACCGACAGGGAGAAGCTCAAGGGAGTGATAATACTGGAAGAAGCCCACCATGTGCTCAACCGCGAGAAGTCGAGGCAGCTCGGCTCTGAAACTGTGATGGACCTCCTTTTCCGCGAGGTCCGCGAACTGGGGGTTGGCATAATATACATAGACCAGCACCCCTCGCTTGTCTCCTACCCTGCCTTGGGCAACACCTCCACCCAGGTTTACATGAACCTCGGGCTGGACACAAAACACAACTCCGACATAAGGGACGCGGCCAACATGCTGGGCCTGGATTATGAGGAGGAGGGGAGCTACATAAGGAAATTACCTGTAGGGCAGGGGCTTGCGATATCCCGCATCCTCGGTTTCCACGACCCGTTCCTCATATCCTTCCCTAAGGTCAATGTTGAGAAGGGCCGCGTGTCTGACAGCCTCCTGCTCGACATCCTCGAAAAGAGAAGGTCGCGGATGGATGAGGTCTATGAGAAGGAGCTTTCCTCGGTGGCAGGCTCGCTTGGCCCAAAGCAGCTGGAAATGGTAAGAGCTATAGGCTCAGCCCAGGCCATATCGCCTGCGGATATATATTCACTGCTCCGCGTTTCAGGCGCGACCTTCAGCAAAAAGGTCAAGGCCCTCCTTGAATTCGGGCTTGCGGACTTTGTTTTCGGGAAAACAGGGAAGAACCGCCTCCAGTACTATTTCCTCACCGAGAAGGGCTGTAGGCTGTTTTCGAAGACCTATAGGCTGCCTCAGGATGAGGAAATAAACCTCGACAAGACAATAGAGGTCTTTTCCCTCCTCGATTTTCGTGTTACTGTCAACCGCAGCACGCTTACAGCCAGGAAGAAAGGAAGGCACGATGAGATAAAGGCAGCGCTCCAGAACACTTTTGACAGGGATAAATTGAACTCCCTGCTTAAAGAGCATGTGTATTTTATATGCACCTCCCGCGCGACGAAGAACGCGCTGCTCTCGCACATAGCGAGGCGGTGCAGGCTTGAGAAGAAGGAGAAGACGGTTTATGTTTCCGAAGGCCATAAGGAGACAGGGCAGTTCCAGAGTGTCACTATCGGCATAGAGTGAAAAATAACAATATTTGTTCCAATCGCAGAAACCTTTTTGGTAAAAATGGTTAAATTTGGTGTTTTTCAGGATTTCTTTTCTGAATCATGCCCAAAAAAGAATTATTTTCCAAAGCTAAGCAAAGCATTTATATTTTATTTGCAAAGATTTACAAATAAAACAATCCAGGTGATTAGCAGCATGCAGGAATGTTCAACATACAGGTTCACTGGAGACCTTCACAGAGTTCATGTTTTCTTTTCGCGCAAGCAATTTTTTGTTTTCCGTTGAACAATTTGCATCATAGCATTTTGTTCACGGAAAGTGGAAGTTTTTTGCTCTGCGGCATGGCGTGCGCTATGCGTCTTTAGCATGTGCTGCGCGCCAAATATTTGTCTGCCGCAGGGTTTTGTTTAGTGTATTTTTTGTTCGCTTGCGCGAATCATTGTGTCTTTTGGAAAGCTTCCGGCTTCCCACGCCCATGGAACCGGAAGGCTGTCTCACCACCTCCACTTCCCGCAGTGGACCGGCCGGAGTGGCTCTAGCCTCCAGCCCTCTGGCCGCGCTATTATTCGGTGCCCTGAGCTGCCAGAGTTCCTGCGGTTCGTTTTGCAGGGTTTGCTCAGCACCTTAGGGCGCTTTAGCTTTGTGGAAGGGCCAACAGACCATTCAGTCTCGAGGCCCTTCCGTCCGTTATCATTGTGCCCTAAGTAGTGCTAGAGTTTTGCCACGCTCCTACCTCTACCATGCGTGGATTTTCCTCGGTACCTTAGGGCGCGTTATCATTCCCGTTGGCGGGGACTTGGGCAGCGCTGTGCAGTTTTGCAGGGCTGCCCTTGCTATAATCCCCTCTCACCACCACCACACGAAAGGAGGTGGAATATGGGAGATTTGGGAAGGAGAACCCCTACCGTATAGCCTCTTACCTCCATAAGAGAAATTCTCCTTCCCGACTGTTGGGGCGCCGGTGTAATAGAGGAAGTTCACTCCCTTTCCTCTCACCACGCACCAAGCGCCCCATGAGACATTAGACCTCCGCCTTCATCCGCAAAATAGGGGAAGAACGCCAAGCTCTTCTTGCTTCAGGTTGAAGGCGGAGATGATATCATATCCTTCTCACCGGATTGGCGGTGTTCACACACCCCGCCGCCATATCCGCGCCCCTAGTTTAATGGCAGAACGCTAGCCTTGACCGGCTAGAAGTCGGTGGGTTCGAATCCTGCCGGGGGCTCCACTCTCCCTTTTTAGGGAGAAACAGCTCTTTGGCGCGAGCTAGGAGGCGATCTTGTTTTGCCTGCTTAGATCGCCTCCGTGCTATAATCCGCCTGGCGGCTCCATTCTTTCTACAACCTCCTTACCAAAAGCCAAAGAGAAAGAACCGCCCGGCATCGTTATCATTCCTGCTTTTCAAGCAAAGGCAGGGGAAAGGAGGAGGATGGAGAATTAGGTAAAAAGGAGTGAGAGGGGGAGGATTCTTTAGCAAGGGAGAAGAGTCTTCCCTTCTCTCCATTATCGGTCTCCGCCGGAGTTCTGAAGGGGCAGAGGCGGAAGGCTGCGGACCCCAGTTAGGAGATGAGCCATAGAGCCACAAATTTCATCCAAGGAGGAGAGATGTGTAGGAGTTTGTCGGTGGAGGAGGCCGTTAGGCTAAGGCTAACTGGACCCTTCAATGTAGGAGGCGTTCAGTTGGCTAAATTTGTGGTGGACGGGGAAAGAGTTCATTTGTTTACTCGGGAATTGCAACCTAAAGGGAGAAAAGGCTGCAAAAAACAGCATCGTCGGTATGATGGCGGTAAGCTGAGCTGGCTTCAGAAGCACTGCTTACCGCAGAGGGTAATAAAAGAGTTTGATGAAGCGGAGGACTCAGTTAGGAATCTTCCGAAATTGGACGGATTGCAAACTCTCTTCGCGCTCCATGCGCGAACGAGTGCTATGGTGAAGGAGAAGAACAAATAACATTCCACAGGCAGCGGATAATCTCCGGCTGCTTTGTCATGCTAACCATCACGATGAGGCCTCCTTGAGCCTGCTAAGCTCTTGGGGGCCTCTCCTTTCCTTCCTATTTTTTAACTACTGTTATTTATAATAGTAAATATTTCTCCATTCCACACTTTTTTATCTCTTACTGTGCTATTCTAAAGCCGGTGGTTTGATTGGTTCACAGCCTGCATGGAGGGCATTATGTTTTTTGCAGCAAATCTTTTGGAAGTTTTCCCGTGGTGAATTTGAGTAGTCATAGAATTTGCCATAGGAAAAGGAAAAAGGAATTGGAAGTTAAAGCCGCTGGTAACCCTTTGAGGGCCGTCTTTGGATGGCTTTTCATAAGAGTGTAGGGTCTTTCGAGCGGTTTTTGTTCGCGGAAGCTATAAAAATTTGGAAAATGTCTTTGTCTTTTGTTTTACCAAACAATCAGCCTTTCAGCCGCGAAAGCGGGTGGCTAACAAAGCGCATAAATCTCAAAGGAGGGAAAATGCGCAATATAAGGCTGTTCGGATTGTGCGCAGTCTTGGCCATGCTGACCTTGGCTGCGGCGGCAAGCACACAGGAAGGGCCTCTAGGGGATTATGGAGACGCCCCTGAGGGCACCTCTGCAAACTATTTCCACTCGCCCAAGATGGTGGACGAGGCCGGCTTTCCCACAGTCTTGCAGCCGGATCCAGAAGACAAGCACTACATCTATCACCGGCTGCCGACCGACCGAATTTTCCTCGGAAGAAAGGTCACCGAGGAAAACGAGGCCCAAGTAGTTGACCGCGACCTCGAAGACGACGGATGGTTCCCTGTGAGCTTCGAGGCGTGCTCTAGGGTAGAGTGGATCCTCAGGGTGACCGTTCCGCAGGGCGCGCCTGTGGGGCCTCTGTATCTGAACGCGTTGGCCGACTGGGACCACAGCGGCCACTGGGCTGATGCGTCTCAGTGCAGTTCAATTTCGAGCGGCGGAGGTTTTGGGGCGGCTCCAGAATGGTTCATGCGCAACATCAGGCTGGACCAGCCTCCACACAACCTGAAACCCGGAGACATCGATCATTTAGTGGTGGTGTTCAACATTCTCATCGGCCCAATCGAAGGTGAGATGTGGATAAGATACACGGTAAGCACGGAATCCGTTGATGAATCGGTATGGGTTCCTGTAGAAAGAGGTGGGTACGGCTGGAACG
>CAYUWT010000003.1:0-23347 GCA_964448625.1 uncultured archaeon | reverse complement strand
GCCAAACCTTTGCATCATGTTTATATATCCGCCAGGCAATCTTTTCTATCACTACCCGCACATTAATGTGCGGGACAGTTTAAGATGCGGTGTTGCTGGATGGTTACTGTTGGAACAAGGGCCCCTGATTTTGAGCTCAAGGATGAGGAAGGGAAGAAGGTAAGGCTTTCGGATTACAATGGCAGGCCTGTCCTTATCGCATTCTTTCCGTTTGCCTTTTCTCCTGTATGCACCGCTGAGATGTGCTCCTTCAGGGATGAGCTGGACAAATTCAGCGAGGCCGGGGTGCAGATTATAGGCATAAGCGTGGACAGCACATGGGGCCTCAAGGCGTGGAAGGAGAAGCTGGGCTTATCATTTCCACTGCTCAGCGATTTCAGCAAGGATTTAGCTAGGAGGTACGGGGTGCTGAGGGCGGAGGGCTTTGCGGACAGGTCATATTTCCTGGTGGGCGCGGATGGGATGGTTAAATACAAGCAGATAATGCCCAACCCGGGGATGAAACTGGAGAATGAGAAGATATTCAGCAATATAGAAAAGCTGTGGATGGGGATATGAAAGCGGAATATGTTCCATCATTTGCAGTCTCGCTTGCTAGCTTCCTTGCAGGCGTTGGCATGATGGTTTTTTCGCTTTACGCATGAGGGATGGATGAAAAAATACATAGCTGAATCGATAGGGACGTTTGCGCTTGTTTTCGTAGGGGCTGCGAGCGTTTTAATCAGCGGCCAGGCAGGCTACGGGATGGTGGGCATTGCCTTCGCACACGGGCTTGTGCTTATGGCGATGATTTATTCCCTCGGCCATGTGAGCGGGGCGCATTTCAACCCTGCTGTGACTGTTTCAATGGTTGCCACACGGGACATTGGTCCAAGGGAAGGGGTGATGTATATCGTTTCCCAGCTTATCGGGGCTTCAATAGCGGGCTTCCTTCTGCTTTTCTCCATAGGCACTATCAGCCCGGGATTATATGTGGAGCAGCTGCATTTGGGTGTGACTGATCTGGCAGGCATAGGGTTTGCGAGAGGCATACTGATAGAAGCCATATTCACATTCTTCCTCGTTTTCACTGTTTTCAGTGTTGCGGTTGACAAGAGAGCCCCCCCAGGCTTTTACGGAATTGCGATAGGTTTTGTTCTCGCTGCATGCATAATCGCAGGCGGATGGCTCACAGGGGCCGCGCTCAACCCGGCAAGGGCCTTCGGGCCTGCACTTGCAAGCGGGTACTGGGACACGCAGATTGTTTACTGGATAGGGCCGATTATTGGCGGTTTGATTGCGGGTTTGTTGCACAAGAACTTCGTGATGGGGGCCGCAGGCGGTGAGAAGAAAAAATTATAATGTCTCACTGCTTATTCTCCTTTTCCATTCTTTTCTGAGCCGCCTTTCATACTCGGCGCCTGTTTCCTTCATGCCTTTCCACAGGCCTGCCGCCTCCTCTATTGAATTTCTCTTTTTCGTTTTCATAATTGTGCGATATTTAACTCACAGAGAAATAATACTATGCCCTATAAATTCCTCGAGGATGTCGCGCTTGCGGATATAGCGATAGAAGCGACAGGCAAAACCCTGGATGAGCTTTTCGAAGCAGCGGCGATGGCTGTTGCAGAGCAGACCGTTGACATCAAAACCCTCGGGGAGAAAAGGGTGATGAATTTTGGAGTCACGGCAAAGGATATCCCGCATCTCCTCTACGATTTTCTCAGCGAGCTGCTCTATCTCAAGGATGCGGAGAGCTTGCTGTATAAAACAATAAAGGTCACAGTTACGGAAAACCCGTGCACAGCCCATGCCAGCATAAAAGGGGATACTATAAACCCTGAAAAGCATGAGCTTAGGAACGATATCAAGGCAATAACCCTGCACATGTTCGAGGTGAAGAGAGAGGGGAAGGGCTGGATGGCGAGGTTTGTTGTTGATATTTAGCTGCCCTGCTTCTGCCTTTCAATCTCCCTCTTTATCGCCTTCAGGTCCGCTGCAAGCGCGCTGTGATAAAAGGGGTCTTCCTCTCCGAGCTGGTCGCTCAAATCCACTTTGTAAAGCTCATACAGAATAGTAAACCTTTCGTCAAGGTCATACTCCCGAGTAAACCTTACTGCCCTGATTGCATCCGACAGCCCAGGGAATGGCATTTCAGCCTCCAGGAAATCGAAGTGCTGAAGGGCTTCTTTCAGCAGCACTTGCCTCTCTTCATATCCGGGCCTCCATTCAAAAGCGGTCATCCCTGTCGCAACCGTAAATGCTCTCTGCCCATCTAAGGCCACAGGCCCCCACCCTTCATCTGCTGTATCGGGCCTCGGGATATAATGGTTCATGCCGCTCCAGAAATTGCACGCAATCTCGCGGGTGCTGAGATACGGGTGGCTATGGTTCCAAGACGTGAATGCGCCTTTCTTCCCGGCTTTCTGCATGCCATCTTTGACCTTTCCAAGCAGCGCAACGCTTATCCCTTTAGGGGCATTATCCGCTGCTGTCACGTTCACTGTATAAATGGCATTCCCCCGGGAATTGTGTATATCATCCGCATTGTCATACGCAGGCATATGCCTCCCCTTGCGTATCTCTCCGAGGGTGAGTATGTTCTTCTCTTTTGTCAGCACATGGGCCGCATACCCTGCAAGACTTCCATCCTCGTCAACAGCTGCCACAAGCAGGTACGGGTGCCTCTCTGACTGCACGCCGAGCCATTCATACTTGGTGAATGCAAGCCCCTTTTGCGGATGGTAGCGGGAAAAGTCAAAGCCATCTGCTTTTGCCTGCGGCCCCCATCTCTGGTATTCGACCGCCTGTATCGCATCTATGCATCTATCGGGGTCAGGCAATTCTATAACAGGCTTTATAATAAGCTCTGCCATTGATGCTATATGATGTCCCTGTTTTTATGCTTGAATAATTGGCCCGTAGCCTATGCCTTTACATAACCATAATTCTCTCAGCAGTCATTTTCGGCCTGTTCATACAGAACGCAATGCGCATAAAAAACTACAATGTTTTTTTCCAATTGAACTGCAAGCGCACGCTGGCTCATTTTTCCGCTTTTCTCATTCTCAAACTCCTGTATAAGCCTTTTGCCAATTGATAGTCTTCCATATTCCATAGAGACCGACAACTTACTGGCAATAAATAATTTAAGCGGGGGATATAAGCAGGCAGCCGCTAATTATTAAAATGCAGGCTACTGCCCACATAAAGTGGCACACGATTGCTAAAGAGCAGGCCCTGAAGGAGCTGCGCACAAGAAGGGAAGGGCTTACTGAATACGAGGCTGGCAGGCGGCTGCAAGCTTACGGCCTCAATGCGCTGAAGGAGGAAAAGAGGATAAGCCCGTTTGCTATTTTTCTTGCGCAGTTCAGGAGCATCCTTGTAATAATACTAATAATAGCCGCGCTGCTTTCATATTTCCTTCTGAACGAGCTTGCGGATTCCGTAGTCATACTGGGCATTGTTGTGCTGAACGCAGCCTTCGGGTTTATACAGGAATACAGGGCCCAGAGAGCTGTTGAGGCTTTAAAAAGGCTGACCGCGCAGAAGGCTTTCGTCATAAGGAACGGAAAAAGGCTTGCGGTGGATAGCAGGAATATTGTCCCCGGAGACATTGTGCTTCTGGAGGAGGGGAGCATTGTGCCTGCGGATATGAGGCTGATGGAAGTTATCAACCTCAAGGTGGATGAAGCTCCCCTTACAGGAGAGAGCAAGCCTGCAGCGAAAATGGAAGAGGTTATCAAAGATGCTGCGCTTGCGGAAAGGAAAAACATGGCCTATATGGGGACAATGTGCACTTACGGGAGGGGGTTGGGGGTTGTAACGGCAACCGGGATGCAGACGGAGATGGGAAGGATTGCCCACCTGCTGGAAGATGTTGAGGATGAGCAGACGCCTTTGCAGAAACACCTTGCAGCTTTCGGGAAGAGGCTGGGGCTGCTCATAGTTGCCATAGCCGCCGTAATAATAGCCATAGGCTTCCTGAGGGGCATGGGGCTTGTCCCCATAGTCACCACCGGCATAGCGCTTGCTGTTGCTGCCGTCCCCGAAGGGCTGCCGGCTGTCGTGACTATAACCCTCGCCATGGGCCTGCAGAGGCTTTCCAAAAGGAGCGCAATTGTAAAGAGGCTGCCGGCTGTTGAAACCCTCGGCTCGACAAGCGTGATATGCACAGACAAGACAGGCACGCTCACAAGGAACGAGATGTCTGTCAGGAAGATATGGGTTTTTGACAGGCTGGCTGAGGTGACAGGGGATGGCTATAAGCCCGTCGGGGAGTTCAGGCTCAACGGGAAGGGTATAAGACCCCTTGAAAACCCTGCGCTTGAGAAGACGCTGCTGTGCGCGGCATTATGCAACAACGCTGAGGTGGATGGCGGCAAGATAACCGGCGATCCCACTGAAGCGGCATTGCTTGTCTCCGCTTACAAAGCGGGCTTCACAAAGAAAGGGTTGACAGCATATAAGAGGGTTTTCGAGATGCCGTTCAGCTCCCAGCGGAAGATCATGTCTGTCGTTAACAGCACGCGGGGCGGGTTTCTCGTGTCCGTGAAAGGGGCCCCTGAGATTGTGCTGGGCCGCTGCACACACCTGCTGAAAGGCGGGAAGGTGGTGAAACTTGGGCAGGCGGAAAGGAAAAGGATACTGGAGGCCAACAATGAGCTTGCCTCCCAGGCTTTGAGGGTGCTGGCTGTCGCATACAGGGAAACGGATAAGATTGAGAAGGATGAAAAGCATGCTGAAAACAATCTAGTGCTTGCAGGGCTGCAGGCCATGCTGGACCCCCCGCGCGGGGAGGTGAAGGAGGATCTGGAGATATGCAGGAGGGCGGGGATAAGGGTGGTCATGGTCACCGGGGACAACAGGAACACCGCAGCAGCAATAGCGAAGGAGCTGGGGATTTTCAGGGGAGGAGATATTTCACTCTCCGGCGGGGAGATTGAAGGGATGGGAGAGGCCGAGCTGGAAAAAATGGTTGAGAAGGTTTCGGTTTTTGCAAGGGTAAGCCCGGAGCACAAACTCAGGATTGTGTCAGCGCTTCAGAAAAGCGGGCACGTGGTTGCTATGACAGGGGATGGTGTCAACGATGCGCCTGCGCTCAAGAAGGCGGATATAGGGGTTGCCATGGGGATAAAGGGCACGGATGTGAGCAGGGAGGCGAGCGATATGGTCCTTGCGAATGACAACTTCACGAGCATTGTCGCTGCCATAGAGGAGGGCAGGGCTATATTCGACAACATAAAGAAGTTCATACAGTATCTCCTCTCGAGCAACCTCGGGGAAGTGATGGTATTGTTCATAGCAATTTTAATAGGGTTCTCGGACCCCACAGCCCCCCTGAAACCGGGAGAAACAGCTCTCACAATTCTGCCCCTGAGCGCAATAATGCTGCTGTGGATAAACCTGCTCACAGACGGCCTCCCCGCGCTTGCCCTCGGTGTTGATCCGCCTTCCAGAGGCATCATGCAGCGCAGGCCGCGCAGCCCCAGGGAGAGCATAATGAACCGCGAGATGCTTGCGGATATGGCTGTGGTTGGTGCGTTAATGACCATAGGAGTGCTTTCGCTGTTTGCATATCATTTGCTGTATGCACAGAGCGGCGCGCTGAAGGCCATGACGATAGCGTTTACGGCTGTCGTTGCGTTCGAGATGGTGAGGGTGCAGTCTGTGAGGGCAAAATACGGCCTTTCATTTTTCAGCAACAAAAAGCTTGTGGCTGCAATAGCGCTCTCTCTCATACTGCAGGCCGCTGTGGTTTATCTCGAGCCGCTGCAGAAGGCCTTTGACACGACAGCCCTTGGCCTGCAGGAGCTTGGGGAAATAGCACTGGTTGCGGCTTCCGTTTATGTTGTCATGTGGGTTAAGCAGAGGGTGACAGACGCAGGCAAAAGCAGGACTGCCCAAATATAAAAGCAGCGCCCTATATAAATAATAATCCACTATTCTTGTGATTGCTATGTACAAAATTGCGACTGTAGAGGATAAAGTGAGAGTGCCCCCTGCGAAATTCGGGCTGCCGCTCAAGGAAGCTGTTAAAAGCAGCCTCGAGGACCGCTTTGAGGGCATAACCGACAGGGGGCTGGGGATAATACTTGCGGTTACGGAAGTGAGCGAAGTCGGGGAAGGGAAGATACTCCCGGGTGACGGGGCGATATATTACCCTGTGACATTCAAAGCCCTTGTCTACAAGCCGGAGATGCATGAGATTGTGTCCGGGAATGTCATAGATGTCACAGAGTTCGGTGTGTTTATCAGAATAGGGCCTGTGGACGGGATGGTGCATGTGAGCCAGATAATGGATGACTTCGTGAGCTACGACCCCAAGAACTTTTCGTTTGTCGGGAAGGAGACAAAAAACATAATAAAGGAGGGGGACAGCGTTGTTTCTCGCATAATCAGCGTAAGCCTCGAGAAGGAATACAAGATTGGCCTCACACTCCGCCAGCAGGGTCTCGGGGTGCCGACATGGGTAAG
This sequence comes from uncultured archaeon, assembly GCA_964448625.1. Taxonomy (GTDB): domain Archaea; phylum Aenigmatarchaeota; class Aenigmatarchaeia; order QMZP01; family QMZP01; genus CAYUWT01. Next base: position 16,891 of record CAYUWT010000003.1, on the reverse strand, counting down.
CGGGAAGAAGGCAAGGGAAACGAGGGCCATTAAACCCGAAAAGAGGGGGAAAAGGAAAAGATGAAAGGCGGGGAAAAGGTCTGCAAGACCTGCAGGAGGTTTGTGGAAGGCTCGGTGTGCCCTGTATGCAATACCGCTGAGTTCACAAGGAGCTGGAAGGGGGTGGCGTTTATAAGGGACCCGAACAATTCAGAGGTTGCAAAAATCCTGAACATAAAGGCGCCGGGGAAATACGCCCTGTGGGTTAAATAAACCCTTCCAAATCCTATGTCTATCCAAACCATTTCCGAAAGGGAGAACCCCCTTCTGGGGAGGAAAGAGTGCTGGGTTTCTCTCGAGCACGCGGGCCAGCCTACGCCTGCGAGGGAAAAGATTCTGGATGCGCTTGCTTCCCACCTCAAGGCGGAGAAGGAGGCGGTGATTATAGACAAGATATTCCCGGAGAAGGGAAAGTCAGCTTCCCGCATAAAGGTGCTGGTGTATGCGGACAGGGGGAAGATACCCAAAGAGAAGCTGCAGAGGATGAGGAAGGGGAAGAAGGAAAAGAAAGCTGAAGCGGAAGGCGGCGGGGAGAAAGAAGGAAAAGCGGAAGGAAAGGCTGAACCAAGACAGGAAGGGGGAAAATAATATATGGCTGAGGAGAAGAAGGCGCCGGCGAAGGAAAAGAAGGTTGAGCGCAAGGGGAAAAGGATACGGAAGGGCAGGAAGCATTCTAACCTTAAAGCTAGTAAATTCTATGAAGTCAAGGGAAACACAGCGGTTAGGAAAAACAAGCCCTGCCCGAGGTGCGGCCAAGGGACATGGCTGGCTGCCCATAAAGAAAGGCTGTACTGCGGAAGGTGCCATTACACGGAGTTCAGCGGGAAATCTCAATAGCCTCCGGGGCCATCAGGAAAAAGCTTAAATGGGCTGCGGCTTGCTATAAATTGACATTACAAAATCGAAAATGGCATTTTTCTGTTAGTCAGTATCAGAATATTTGCACATTCTGATACTCCATTATCCGCCCGTCAGACAGTCAGGGAAATAAGTGTATTTGTGCTCATCCAGGATTATCATTTATCTCAGGCTGAGAAGAAGATTGAAGAAGGAAGATTTGTGTCGATTTTCGGAGAGAAATAATTTCCAGCAGCTTGCTGTTCTATCGCTGCAGCCCGAAGCCCATTGTCGTGTAAACGAACTTCAGCCCCGCCTTCGCTGCCTTTTCCTCAACAAGCCTTCTCACCTCGCCCCACTCAAAGCCGTATGCGTAGCTTTTCCCAAGGAACTCCGAGCGCTCTGAAACCGTCCCGCTTCTGGGCCCTCGCAGCGTGGTTTTGAAGGTCTCGGTTTTGAAGCCGCGCCCCGTGGCTGCCCCGCTTTCCATCCCCATGCCCGTTTCAGCCAGCATTTCCGTAAAGCGCAGCTCCCCTGCCTTTTCATCTATGCTCAGTTTCGCTTTGTAAGCCAGCTTCCTGCCTGAAACGGGTGTTTTCCTTTCAGCAACCCTGATTTCAATTGTGTAATTCCCATCCCGGCCCTTAAGTTCCCCTCCCCTCTTCTCCACCAGCTCCCTTGTCTCATCCAGCACAGCCATGTTTTTTGTTGTTTCTGAGCTTTTAATCTTTCAGGAAACGTCAAGGTGGTGGAGGTAGAGGAAGGCGACCTTCTTGTCATAGTCCTCTAATAGCTTCCCTGCAAGCCTGAATATCTGGTCCGATGTGACCCTTTCCTTCTCATCGATCCAGATTACAATCTCCTTTGTCACCGCCTCCGTTACAAGCTCTGCCTGCTTCTCCCCATAATGGTTTGCCCTGCACGCCGCATATATGCTGGCATACAGCTTGCGCTCGTCAAAGAGCTCAAAATGTCCTGCCCTCTTCACGAGATGTATGTGCTTCTTTCCTGCTGATTTTTTCCGCTTCATTTTTCGCCTTATAGAGGCTTTCTTTTTCATAGTCTTATCCCAAGTTGATTGTCCCATTTGCGATTAATATGAGCAGCCAGCCGAGGAATATCAGCAGCAGGCCTGTGAGCAGGCGCATATACGCCCGGTTCCTATGCTTCCACATCTTTACATCTGTTATCCTCTTCCCGAAAAACACCAGCAGGAGTATGATTATGAGGGGCAGCACGAAGATTACGTTGTAAACGACGAGGAGCAGGAAGGCTGTGAAATTGAAGTTCTGGGAGAGCAGGGTTATTATGGCAAGATATGGCCCCCCTGTGCAGGGCAGTTCTACAAGGGCTACAAAAGCCCCCAGGAATATTATGCCGGGAGTGGTAAGGTTCTTCGTGTAATCGTGTATCTTCTTCGCCAGCTTGGGAGAGATTGCAAGGGAAAAGCCCTTGCCGTACCAGAAATAGTCCTTTATCTCTATCAGGCCTGCGAAAACTATTGCGGAGCCCACAACTATCGATATGCCTTCTGCCAGCGCCAGAGGGACAGAGGCAAAGGCGTATGTGAGGCCAAGCCCGGCCGCAAGGTAGGTTAGGAAAACAGCGAATATGTAGAGGGAGCCCCTCTTGAGCATTGAAGCCCTTCCGCCCTTCCCTCCAAGCATTGTTGAAATCATTAGGATGAGCACCCCTATGGCGCAGGGGTTTATAGAATCGATTGCAGCTGTTGCAAGCACCACTCCTATTGTCGGAAGGGCAACAGGTTCCATATCAGTCAAACACCAGCTCTATAAAATCCCCCGGGGGCACTGTGGAGTAGGGGGCTATAACGTATTCTCCGAATTCATCATTAGGCTCCCCGTTAACGAACACTTTAAGGGTTCCAGCATGCCCATCCGGGCACAGCTCACCGTTTGTCCATGCCTTTATGCCGCCATGGGCTGTAGGTATCCCTACCGAATCCTCTGCAAGGTAACCTCCTATGGCCTCGAAGAACTTCGCAAGCTCCACATCATGAAGCTTCTTGACAACACCTTCAACATGTATCCTGTAAAGCCCTTCCCTGAGCTGCTCCGCCCCCTCGTTGTGGTGGTGGAGCACGTTGGTTCCGACCTTGTTGTCCAGCCAGCTGGAAGGGGAAGGAAGAGACTGCACCTCGCCGCATATGGTTATCTTCATGTCCGCGTGCCAGTGGACAGGACCTTTGCTCTCGGAGGCAAGGTTGAGGTATGCAGTATCAGCAACCACGTAAACGGTTGCGAAAACTGTGGAAAGTGCTATAACCAGGAATGCAATTTTCTTCTCCCAGTCATTGAGATGGGAAGGGAAGGCAAGGGCTATGAGGGTTACTGCAAAAATGAGCAGGGAGGCTATGTATATAACATTGAGAGGCTCCAGCCCGAAAAGGCGCGAGGAAGCCTCAACCTCTTCCCCGTGGGCTGCAGCAAAGGATGCCGAAATTAGGATGAAAAGCACTGCAAGCGGTATACGCATATATTTAATTCTCCCGCTCCCCTTAAATAGCCTCCTCTACTTCAACTCACAGCCTGCCGCTCCAGCGAGCGTTTCGAGCTTCTGCACCCCTTCAAATGTCTGGTTCCCTGCTTTCCATGTGGGGTATGCTGCAACCCCTTCCGTTGCGCACAGCTCCGGCTTTGCATTCTCCCCGCGGGGGTCGCACTCCACATAATCAATATAGCTGAAGGAGCTGCCGAACATGGCTTTCTGGCTCTGGCATTTGGAGCACCAGTATGCCCCGTACATCACCGCCCCATTGTCCGTAAGGCATTTTGCAAAGGAGTCGTATTTTGGCGCGCCTGCAACAATCATGTTCAGCCCGTAAACCCCGCCAGCCACAACCAGTATCGCAACAACAGCATAAGCTATTTTGCCTGCCTTGCTTTTGCCCGCAGCCTTCTGGTAAATGTTCTTCTCAGCCTCGAGCCTTTCCTTTCTGCGCTCAAGCCTGCGCAGCCTTCTTTCTTCCTTGCCCATATATTCCACATCTCTTTGTTCTATAAAAGCGTTTCCGGCAAAGTAAAGGAATGATAGACATACATGCGCACCTTGCGTTCCCTGATTTCGACAGGGACAGGGAGGAGATTATAGCAAAATGCAGGGAAAGGCTGGAGGGGGTTATAGCCAGCGGAGCGCGGTATGATGAGGATTTGAAGGTTCTTGAGATTGCTGCAAAGCACAGGGATTTCATATTCCCCACAATAGGGTTCCACCCCACTGAGAAGGGAAACTATAGGGAAGTCATGGATTTGATTGAGAAAGAGAAGGGAAATATAGTGGGAATAGGAGAAGTCGGTCTGGACTATCATTGGGAGAAAGAGGATGAGAAAAGGGAAAGGCAAAAGGAGATGTTCGCCCATTTTATATCCCTTGCGGAAAAAATAAAGCTCCCATTGGTTGTCCATTCATGGGATGCGGAGCAGGACTGCTTTGAAATGATTAAAGGCAGCCGTGTGAAAGCTGTGTTCCATTGCTACTCAGGCAGCAGGGAGCTTGCTGTGCAGATTGCCCAGGCCGGGCATTACATATCAATCTCAACCCAGATATGCTTCTCCAAAAACCACCGCAAGATTGCAAGGGATGTGCCGCTCGAAAGGATTCTGCTTGAAACCGATTCCCCTTTCCTGAGCCCGGACAAGACCCCGGAGGAAAAAAGGAACTTCCCGTGGAACATTCTCCTTTCAGCGGAAAGGATTGGGAAGGAGAAGGGGATAAGCGGGGAGGAAGTTTTGGAAACCTGCGGAAGGAATGCGAGAGAAGCCTTCGGAATTGCGGCCAAGGCATGATTGCCAGAGATATATAGGCTGGAACCAAATTATCCTCATGAAACACGCAAGCGAAATCATGAAGGTTCTCAGGAAGGCCGGAAACTTCAGCAGGCTGAAGTTTGCATACATATACGGTTCCGCAGCCGAAGGGAAAGCGGGAAGGCTGTCCGATATAGATGTGTGCCTCTACTATGGCATGAAAGATGGGGATGCGATGAGGAGGCTTCTCTATAAAATAAAGGGCATGCTGCCGGACAGATATGATGTCCAGATGTTCCAGCTTCTCCCGATTGTGGTCAGAAAGGAAATCTTCAGGGGGGAGCTTATTTACTGCAGGGATAAAGCCGTGGTATATGACCTTGCATTCGGGACATTCAGGGAGTATGAGGATTTCGAGCCCCGGTACAAATTCAGCGTAATTAATACGAGGCGGAATCCGCGCAGGGTGATGATATAATGTACAGGGAAAGGATGCTCGAGAAGCTGCAGGAAGCGAAGGCAAGCGTCAAAAAAATAGAGGTCTATCTGCCGGCTAAAGCTGAGACTGTTCACAGATATGGCAGGATATATGATAAGAGGGCTTACATAGACATTAAAAAAGGCCTTGCCGAATTTGGAAAGATTTTCAACGCTCTCGAGAAGGCTATAGGTTGAGTCAGGTTTTCCATCACATGAAAGGCAAAGCGCTCCTTCTCCTCTCCGGGGGGTTCGATTCAGCCGTCTCAGGATATCTTGCACAACGGAAGGGCTATTATCTCGAAGCACTGCATTTTTCTTCCGAGCCGCTTACCGACAATACCCCTGAGAAGAAGGCTGCAGGAGCTGCAAAAAAACTGGGCATAAAAAAGCTCTACGTTGCGAACATGAGCTCTTTCCTTGCTGAAATGGCCCCGGCTGCGGGCAAATATTATTTTGTGCTGATGAAGAGGTTCATGGACATGATTGCGGAAAGGGTTGCGAATGAAAAAGGGATGGAAGCGATAGTAACGGGAGAAAACCTTGCACAGGTGAGCAGCCAAACGCTTTCAAACGTGGCTGTCATAGACCGTGCGACCGGATTGCCTGTGCTCAGGCCTGTGCTCTGCTATGACAAGCGGGAAATAATAGATAAAGCCAAGGAGATAGGGGTGTATGGGATATGCGAGGGGAAGGAGCAGTGCGATGTTCTGGGGCCGCAGAAGCCTGCTACTGTTTCGAGGGTTGAAACGATGGAGGAAATAGAGAAAATGATCGGCATTGAGAAGCATGTGGAAAAGTGCCTCAAAGAATTGAAGGAGGCGGCATGAGGATTGAAACAGTCCCAGGCCGGAGGAAAAGGCGGCCTGAAAAGCGGGCTGAATTCAACCGCCCCACCGGCATAGGTTTGAGTGGTACATTTTTTCCAAGATATTGCAGAATCAGTTTAATTAGCATAAGCATACCATAATAAATCTATGGCCATTGAGACCATTGTAGCATTCGTCTCGCTGCTTGCGGTGATAGACCCCTTCGCAAGCATGCCTGTTTTTATCGCATTTTTCGGGAAGAATGCGGAGAGGGAGCGAAGAAAGCATGCGTTTGAGGCATGCTTTGCGGCTTTCCTTCTCCTGGTTGCGTTCATGTTTTTCGGCCCGCTCATCCTCAGATTATTCAGCGTTTCCCTGACAGCCTTCATGATCGCCGGCGGCATATTGCTGCTCCTTCTTTCATTCGATTTCATAAAGGGGGAGCTCCCTGTCTCGAGGCATGCGGAGCATGAGGATGCGGTGGTGCCCATAGGGACGCCTTTGCTGGCCGGCCCGGGAGCCATATCAACCGCCATATATTTCTCCGGGACATATGGTCTCGCGACAACCTTTGCAGCCGTGGCAGGGGTGATGGTGGTTTCATTTTTCCTGCTTTACAAGAGCGGCATAATCAGCAGACTGATAGGCAAGAACGGGATAAGGATAATCACAAGGGTCATGGGGCTGCTTACAGCGGTGATAGCGATAAGCCTTATTGAGAAGGCTTTGGCTGCTTACGGTGTCATCTCCGTTTAACAAGGCAGCAATTTTAACCTCCTTTCCAATTGTTCCACATGGCAGAGTTCACAGAGGAGGAAAAGAGGGTTATAGCCCCTTTCTTCACCAATCTGGATAAGCCGGTGTTCGCGTTAAAGAATCTGCCTGAGGTTGTCAAGGGGGCCCTGTTCTCCCGTTACAGCCGTTCAGCCAAAAGCCTTAGAAGGGTTCTGCTGGATGAGTTCATCAATAAGCCCGAAATGGGTTTCAGGGAGATTGTGGGCAGGCAGGGAGGCGGGGAGCAGCTTGTGGCCATACAGAAGGCGGAAGAGTTTTACAGCAGGGTTCTTGTGGGCTACGGGGATGATTCCGTGGGTGAGCTTGGGGGAGCTCATCTTGCTGTTGAGAATGTTTCCCAGATAGCCGCGAAAATAATCGAGGATTCGAGAATCGGAATATCCCCGCTGGAAAAATCAACGAGGTATGTGAGGTTCGATGACAGGGAGGATGGGAAATGGAGATATTACCGGGAGCCCAGAATCATGGACTCGGTGTTTGCAAAGATGTATGAAAAAACGTGCGACATGCTTTTTGAGGCATACAGCTCAATGGCCGGGCCCATGATGAAGTTCGTGGAGAAATCTGCCCCTCTTGAAACGTCCAGGTTTTTTGATGCGGCGCAGCAGAGGGAAATTCCCTATGGGGAAATGAAGGATGAAAAGCTCAAAAAGAGGGCTGAAACAGCCTACAGGTCTTCCGTAAGAGCTAACGCCCTCGATATACTGCGCGTGATACTGCCTGCCTCCACCCTTACAAACATAGGGCTTTTCGGCAACGGGAGGGCTTTTGAATACCTGCTTGTCAAAATGTATTCAGGCGGGCTTGCGGAAGCGAAAGAGACAGCGAAGGCTATGCATAATGAACTTATGTGCGTAATTCCCTCCTTTGTGAAAAGGGCTGACGACAGGTATGGGAAGGCGCAGCAGGAATATCTTGCTGCCGGCAGGGAAAGGGTTTCATCGCTCTCGCCTATAGGCAGCTCAGCCGCAGAAGATATTGTGAAGCTTGCCGATTATGAGAAAGAGCCTATAGACAGGGTATGCGCCCACATAATGTATCCCGCTTCCAATGCCAGCCTCGGGGAGCTGCTTGAGTTCTGCAAAGGCAGAAGCATGCAGGAGAAGCTGGAGATTATTGACTCCTATGTGGGGGTTAGGAAAAACAGGAGGCAGAAGCCGGGCAGGGCGTTTGAAAATATTTATTACACCTTTGATATCCTTGCGGATTTCGGCATTTACCGCGATTTGCAGCGCCACCGCGTGCTTACGCAGGAAAGGCAGCTGCTCACCTGCTTCCACGGGTATGAGGTTCCTGCCGGGTTCAGGGAGGCAGGGCTGGAAAAGGGATTCAGGGAGGCTATGGAAACCGCAAGGGAGGCATGGGAAAGGGTTTATGAGAAATACCCTGAGGAGGCCCAGTATGTGGTCCCTATGGCCTACAGGATAAGGTGGTATTTCACAATAAATCTGAGGGAGCTTTTCCATTTCATAGAGCTGCGCACCATGCCGCAGGGCCATCCGGCCTACAGGCTTCTATGCCAGAAAATGCTAAGAGAGCTGGAAAAAACGCATCCTTACTTTGCGAAGCATTTCAGGTTTGCCGATATGAGCACATACTACCTCGGAAGGCTTAAGTCTGAGCTGAAGACTGAGGAGAAGAGGGAGAGTTTTGGGTGATTATGGAATTGCTCCAGCCAGCTCCTGCGGGCTTTCAACTATGATATCCGGTTTGTGCTGCTCCAATTTTTCCCTTTTGTGCCAGCCCCATGTCACGCCTATCACTTTCGCTCCAGCGCGCCTCCCTGCTATCATGTCCCCGTCCATGTCCCCTATGTAAACAGCCTCTTCCGGCTTAGCTTCCAGCCTCCGCATGCACTCGATAATCTGGTCGGGCTCGGGCTTCCTTTTCGGCGTGTCCTGGTAATCAACAATGGCCCTGAAACAATCGGTCAGCCTGGATTCCTTCAGCTTGTCGACAATGAATGCCTTCTGCGTGTTTGTCACTATGCCCAGGGCATATTTTTGCGCGAGACTTTGTACCACCTCGGGCATTCCCGCAATGACAGGGATGGAAGCCATAGACACTGTTATGGTTTCCGCATATATGCGCGAAGCTATCGTCTCTTCGCTCTCGTTTGTTATCCCGAGCCTTGCATACAGATTTTTCCAGTCACCGTCGAATGAATCGGCAAGCTCCTGAGGGGTTTTGAACTCGATCTTGTGGAGCTTGCGCGAGATTTCACGGTATATTCCGAAAACCACATTGAGGCTGTTCACAATAACCCCGTCATAGTCGAATATTACAGCTTTCGTTATCACAAGGCCCCCCTTGCAAAACCCTTTTCAGCCGTTATCTTTTTCACAAGCGCCAGATACACGTATTTGTGGCTCCTTCCGGCTATAAGCAGCTCTATCGCATCGCATGCAAGCCTCGCATCAGCATGCTTTGCTATTAAGGATATTGTCCTGCCGTACACCGCTATGTCGCTGGAGGTGTATTCCTCCAGTATCCGCCTCGCGCGGCCATTCTCGCCTATCACCCTCCCCAGCACACGCTTCCTTCCCTTTTCCGTCATGTCATCCAGCCTTATTATCTCCAGCGAGTATTCTTCATCCAGCAGCTTCAGGGCTTTCTCCGGGGAAAAGCCGCGGCCTATTGCCTTTATCACCTCTATTGCAGCCATCTCCTCCAATGGCCCGCCGGCTACCGTTGCCGTGTTCTCCTCCACCTCTATGCGGGTATGGGTAGCCTTCTCCAGCATCCTCTTTGCACCGCCATCTCTCCCTATAAGGACTGCTATCCTGTCTGTGGGAATCCTTATGTGCATAATCTCACTTTTCTATTCTATAGATTAGGAAATCGTGGAGCTTTAAATTATTTAGCATTCAGCGCTCCCTCATTGCTCGCGGTTTCCATATTTTTCTCTTCATTATAGCCTTTACTTCATGATATGAAACAGGCCTGTAATTATGGCAATCGACACCTATATCAGATGAATATGAAGTTGGGTCATCAGGCAGCATGCCATGTGAATGCCCATACAAATGATAGCTTCCGTAGTGGGAAGCTTTCCAGACACGCAAAGGATAGTGAAACAGGACTATAAGCTGCCTTCCTTTATGCGCCTCCGCATCCTCTATTCTCAACTCATGATAATCTTTAATCCATTCGAAAAATTCTTTGCAGGCTTCTGCACTTCTTTCATGGTTGCCCCTGATGAGATGGATTTTGCCGTGCAGTCTTTCTACTATGCGCTCCAGTTTAGCAGGGGTGCATAATCCGGCATCGCCCAGATGATACACAGCATCCTGCGGACTGACGACGGAATTCCAGTTGTCTATTAATGCCTCATCCATCTCCTCAACGGATTTGAAAGGCCTGCCTGCATATTCCAGAATGCTTTTATGCCCGAAGTGTGTGTCTCCGGTGAACCAGATATTTTCCATAGGACCTCTTGGCCAGATAAAAATTAAAAGAAATTCGCGTGCAAAAACCTCAAAGGTTAAAGAAATAAATCCATGAGACAAGCCATGTCAGAAGGTAAATAAAAAGCCCGTTGGAGGCCCACCATTTTAACTGCCTGCCTGCCTTGCGCTTCAGCGCCAGCCCAAGAACGCCGAGGACCGCAAAGCCGAAAGCTGCAACAGCGTATTTGCTCATGCCTGCAGAAAGCGTGAAGGAAACCCAGCCTACCGCTATTGCCGCAAGGGTGTGCGCTGCAACTGAAACTCTTATCAGCCTTTGCTCGTCCATTATATAAGTGGGCACATCTCCTTAAATATTGCCTGAATAGTCAGGGTTCTTCTCCTCTCTGCCTTTTTGCGCGTTCTCGTGCCTCGCAAGGACAAAAAGAAGTGTGGAAAGACGGTTCACGTATGCAAGAGATGCTTCCCCTAAATGCTTTTCGGAGTGAAGAGAGAACATCGTTCTTTCAGCCCTCCTGCACACTGCCCTTGCCACATGCAAAGCGGATGCCGCCTCGCTTCCTGCGGGAAGGATGAATTTGCTGAGAGGAGGCAGCTTTGAATCTATCGAATCTATTGTTTTCTCAAGGAGTTCAACATCTTCCTTGCCTACCGGCTTGTAGCCCGCGTTGCCTTCGCTTATCTCCGCCTGCAATCTGAATAAATCGTGCTGCACCCTCTCCAGAATCTTTGAGCTTTCAGCGGAGCAGAAGCACCTGCAGAAACCTATGCATGAGTTGAGCTCATCCGCATCGCCAAGCGCAGCTATGCGCAGCGAGGTTTTCTCCGCATGCATCCCGCTGCCCAGCGTTGTGTCCCCTTTGTCGCCCTTGCGTGTATAAACAACCATATCGATATTTGTTTCTGCGGTTAAAAATGAAACCGGAGCACGTATGAAAACAGCAGAGCAGGCACGCTACCTTTCCCGGCTTTTTCAAAGGCTTTATAGATAAGGCTTCAGCAGGCTTGTTTTCGGGATAATAATTCCGCCGTGTCCAGCCATTCTTTTATCAGGCACAAAGCTGCGCTTTTCAATCCTGCAAAAGGAAACAAGAAATCATCTGTTGTGCTTCTTGTGCCTCATCTTTTTCCTTCGCTTGCGGAGCTTGTGCTTCTTCATCTTTTGTCTTTTTCTTTTGCGGCCTGATGGCATCATTAAATATTGCAGCCTACTGTTTATATCCTTTAAAATTTCCCGAACCCTAAGTTGTCCCGAATCTGAAACTTCCTGAACCCTAAACTTCCTGAACCTTAAGGTTCAGGTAATCAGCTGTTCAGGTAATCATTCGATTCGGGTAGTTGGAGGTTCGGGCAGTTACGTCTGTTTTTCGTTTCCCTCAACGGATTTTTTTATCAGCCGCTCTATCTCCCCGGAGATTGTCGTTTCGCGCAGAACGCAGAGGGCTTTAAACCTCTTGAAAAGCTCCCTGTCGACCTCAATGGTCGTTGTTATTCGTTGCCTCTCATTGCCCATGGTGAATTCTTGGAGGCGGATTATAAATCCGTGAAAGTTCAGAGCCTTACGCTCCAGAGAAGCTGTGAAAGCTCAAACAGGGTAAAGAGGGCGAGCATCCATATGACACCTGCAGCCGTAAAGCGCCACATGCGCAGCGGGTTTCTGGAGGCTATGAGGCCAAGGAAAGCCGCAACAGCAGGGCCGAATATTATAAAGGCAGCAAAACTCAGGTAGAATTCATACACCCTGCTCACAGCCAACGAGGCCGTTATTGACAATACTGCGACCGCGTACAATGCGAGGGCCCACAAAAGCTGGGAGCCTTTGCCTTCCTTTTCCATCTATATTGATTTCTTCCGGGGCTTAAATCCATGCTATATTTAAAACCCGCCCATTCTATATTAGAAGTATGGCTTCGCATGCTGCCCAGGCAACCGCAAAGGAGCTGATGTGCGTAAGCTGCGGGAGAAGGATAGAAACTGAGAAGGACTGGGTTGAATTCAACTGCCCTCAGTGCGGGAAGGAAAAGATACTTCGCTGCTGGAGATGCAAGACCCTCGAGAACCAGTATGAGTGCCCGAACTGCAATTTCACAGGGCCTTAGGTTGCATTATGGGAAACGTCATTCTTGTCTACAAGGTCCTGCCGAAGGACCCCAAAAACCTCAGGGATGCGAAAAGGGAGCTTGAGGGTCTGGGGGCGGAAAGGATTGAGGAGGAGCCTATTGGTTTCGGCATCACAGCGCTGAAGGTCACGCTCATCGTGCCCGATGAAGGAGGGGTGCAGGACAATGTTGAGGAAAAGCTTTCAAAATTAGGCTCCATACAGAGCTTCGAGCTGCTGAGGTACGGCAGGGTGTTATGAAAAATAAGCTTCATAATCAGCTTAGAACTGCCGGCATTGCGGGAATTGCTGTATTGGCGCTGGCTGTTCCAACCTTTGTGTTGGCTGTAATAAGAACCCTTGGCACGCTTGAGCCGGCACTTATAGGTTTATATGCTGCATTTACAATTGCCGGCATAATCACAGCAATCATCTTCCTGCGGGGGTTCATACTTCTTGGAAAGAAGGTGAAGAATGATATTTTGTATGCCGCTTCCTATGCCATGCTGATATCCACAGCGGCTTTTTTGGCCTATGACATGGCATCAACACTCTTTATCCAGCTGGGTAACATGCTTATTTACACACTCTTCGTTTTTTTGATGGGTGTTATCAGCATATTCTTCGGATTTGGGATATTGAAGCTGGAGCCCAAATTTGGGAGTATAGCTTCAATAGCCGGGTTTCTGGAAATACTCTCCGGGATTACGCTTGCCTCTATCCTCCTCTCTTTCGTTGCCCTGCTCCTTGTGATTCCTGTCAGCATTCTGGAAATAGCAATCCTTTTCAGGGCCGCGAAATTCTTCTAACCGTGGCCTGCCATGCAAATTTAAGCCTTAGCGGGATGTATTGAATATGGAAATCGACCGCACCACGATAAAGGCGCTGAGCGCAGACACGAGGCTTCTGCTGCTGAAAAAGCTGACCTCAAGAAGGAAGATGCCCAGCGAACTATCGCGGGAGACAGGGCTGGCTCCATCCACTGTTGTTGAGCACCTGAAAGTTCTGGAGCAGGCCCAGCTTGTTGAAAAGCAGGCCGCGGGCAAGAAATGGGTTTATTATTCTGTCACGGAAAAAGGCATGGGACTCATAGCTCCGCGCACTCCCATAAGGCTTGTGCTTACCGCTATGGGAGGGCTTGTTTTAACAGCTTTTGGGGTGATGAGAATGGCCCCACAGGCTGCGGTTGAGAAGGCCGCTTCAATAGCGCAAGGGGAGGCTGCAGTTGCGCAGGAGCAGGCATTGCAGGCAGCTGCGCAGGGGCCTGATATTCTGGCCATGGCTGCGCTTTTGGCAGGGATTATTGCAATTGCTGCATCCCTTGCTCTGCTGTCCAGATGGCAAAGCAGGCTGCCTGCAAAAGCGGGGCAATATTAACCCGCTGAAGACAAGATTGTCCTTATAGGAGGCATAGCTGGGCTTGTGCCGGATATGGATATACCCATAGGGTGGGTTTACAATTTGCTATATGGCACAAGCATGGATTTTCACGGAGGAATTGCACACATACTTCTTTTCCCGGTACTGTTTGCTGTGCTTGCTGTTGTTTTCAGGAAAAGGAAAAATTTTGCCCTTGCATTTTCCGTAATCTCTTTCGGCTGGCTCCTGCACATAATGCTTGATTGCGCATTCACCAACAGGCTGCCTCTATGGCCGTTCAATGGTTTTGCCTGCCCCGCGCTTCTGCCCGAAAGCATGCTCATGGAGATATTCCCTGCGATAGATGCGCTTGTCCTTCTGGGGTGGCTCATCCATGAGGAGTGGAGGCACAAGATAAGGGATTATATTTAGCCGGTTCACGGAGCTTCAGTTTCGTGCAGCAATTCAGTATTTTTTCTGGCAGAGGTCTACTGCCTCTCTGAAATCCTGATCTGTTTCGTATTTCTTGTGGAGTCTCTGAAGGCTCTCACTGTTCAGATCCAGGAACTGGAAAATCTGTTTATCTGAATATCCTGCCTTTCTATAGCGGGGCTCAAAATACCGGTAAAGAGCAAGCTTCCTCACTTCATCATAATCCTTTCTCTGGTGCAGTTGTATGTAGTCCATGGATTCATATTGGATGCCATCAGTTTAATGTCTTGGGTATTGAATGGTTATTTCTTTGAGGCCGCGCGCACCCCCATAACGATAAGCAGGAAGCTCAAAATATACCAGCCATTGACAGCTTCGCCTAAAAGTATTATCGAAAATAGAACGCCGAAAACGGGCACGAGGTTTATGAAAATGCCGCTTGATGCCGCCCCCAGCCTTCTTACCCCCTCGGCGAAGAAAAGGTAGCCTATGACTGTCGAGAACAGCGCAAGATATAGTATTTCAGCCCATGCCGCAGGTGCCCATGAATACTGCCACGGGCTTTCGAGCAGGAAGAAGGGGAGCAGGGCAAGCAGGCCGAAGAGCGAGACCCATGTTATGGCTACAAGGGAGGAGCCTCTTTCATTCACGAAAAACCTCCTCAGCAGAACCGTGTAGGCTGAATGCACAAGGACAGAGCCCATCACCAATGCATCGCCGAGGAACCTGTTCTCTACATGAGTGTTCTCCGAGAGCAGGGCTATCAATGCAATGCCTGCGAATGCAAATCCTATCCCAACAGCCTTCTTTCCCGTAAGCCTCTCCCCTATGAAAAGCGAGGCCATGAGGGCTATCACAACAGGGGCCGTGCCTATCAGAAGGGAGGCGTCGCTTGCCGCTGTATACCTTACCCCGAAGAGGAAAAAGGCCTGGTAAAGGGTGACGGAGAGTATACCAAGTATGAGGAAAACAGGAATCCAGTTTTTGGGTATTGCGATTCTCCCTTCCTTCAGCCGCAGGAGGAGAAAGAATACAGGCACAACCATAAGATAGCGGAGAACTGCAACTGTTACAGGAGGCAAATCAAGCGCGAGCAGCCTGCCAACTGGCCATGCGAGGCCCCACACGAGCGCGCTTGTGACAAGTAGAAGCGGAGCTATAAAATCCTTCTTTGGAGGCTTGCGGTCTCCCATCATTATAAGAAGGATTTACCTATAAAAACAAAGCGCCGGCGGCAGGCAGTGAGCGGGAAATCGAGCGCCGTTGCCATCGTGGTGGCCTTTCTGATCATCACTTGGAAGCGAGGCTTATAAACCTATGCCATCGTCAACCGTCATCGGTCCATTCATTGGGATTTAAAAAGCCAGGCAGCTATAATCAACTGGGTGACATTATGAAGCTTGATTTTAAGCTCCCTAGAACTGCGGCAGAGCAGACAGAGGCTTTGATAGCTATGGGCTTGTACAAGACACATAGCGAGACGATCAAGGACAGCCTGAGAGCTTTGCTGCGGGAGTACAAAGAGTACCTGATGCCCATTGACCAGGTAAGGCAAGTGCTTGCAGAAATCCCTCAAGAGGTAGAACTGAGCGAAGAGATTGTCGCCATGCGCAAGCGGGAGACCGGTCGCTACCTCGAGGGATAGCATGGTGCACTTCTATTTTGACACCTCTGCCCTCATAAAGCGTTACCATAAGGAAAACGGCTCGGAAGCCGTAGACCGGATTTTCGACTCCGAAGAAGAGAAGGGCTTCGTCACGTCCTACTGGACCGTTCTAGAGTTTATGACAGCCCTTGCATCCAAGGAGAAGCGCAAGGAACTGAGCAAGAGGGGCTTGGGAGTGGCTATCGCTAACCTTGTCAAAGACCTGAATGAGCGTTTTGCCATCCGCAGCGTGAACGACGAGTTGGTGGCCAAGGCACTTCCGCTGGGTGTCAAGTATGGGCCTCTGGGAGCCTCTGATTGCCTTCACCTCGCCACGGCGCTTGAACTCAAGCAGATCATTGAAGAGGCAGCGGGCCGGTTGGTATTCGTGTCAGCGGATGAGGATCTCTGCAAGGCTGTTCGCAAAGAGAAGATGGAAGTTATCAATCCCAGAGATAATGACGCCCTGAAGCAGGTTGAGAAGTTGCTAGTTGGGTGAGGGAAATGCGCAAACCCCAAAACGCCATGGATCGTGAGCGTGCTGTGAAGCTCTTTGCCGAAGGCAAGGTTTCCATAAGCGAGGGCGCACAGCTGGCTGACATGGCAGTTAGCGAATATATGGATCTACTGGCCAGCCGAGGGATAAAGTCCAAGGTGACTTTAGAAGACCACAAGCAGGGACTGAAAACCGCTGAGGCTTGGATTAAGTAGAAATCTAAGACTATTGGCTCTTGACTCTCACTCCGTGGTAAGGGACGATCTCCACCATCCCCGACTCTTCCATCGCCCTCAGCACCGTCCACGCCTGCTCTTTCGTCAAGCAGAAGATGGGGCAGACCTTGGAAAAGAAAGCCGGAAACTTGATGATTTCGTGCAGCGACCCATTGGATGCCTTCAGCCTCTGATAAACCAGTTGCTCCAGCGTCAGTCTCTGCCTAACCATGCTTCTTCCTCTGCTTTTCTTGGACCAGTTGAGCGACCAGCTTCACCCAAGTGGGCAACTCTTCGATTTCCTCAGCTTCTCGCTCTAAGGGCATACTGCCTCCCGTGCCTCTCCTTGTACACAAGCCCCTTGGTTGCCAGCGCAGTCGAGTATCCACTCAAGGTGCGCTCCTTCATGGGCATTGCGCCCATCGCTTGGCAGCGTTGAAGGTATTGCACCTTGAGCTCGCCGGAATAGACTAACCCTTTCTCCTTTGCGATCTGGTAGATGAGCTGCTCGTGCC
>CAYUWT010000002.1:0-25175 GCA_964448625.1 uncultured archaeon | reverse complement strand
AGGGCAGAGGCTGATTCCGAATTCAGGGAGGCTGCGCAGGAATTGATTTCGCTGCAGAAGCAAAGCAGGCTGAGATATGTGACTGACGGCCAGTTTCTGTGGCAGGACCTGTTCAGGCCGTTCTGCGAGAATGTCACAGGGCTGAAGGCTGGAGCCATTACGCGCTGGTTCGAGAACAACACATTCTTCAAGCAGCCTGTTGTTGAAGGGAAGCTTGCATGCGACAGCTCTTTCATGGGAAAATACCTCTTCACCGACAGCATCGGGGGGAGCATGAAAATAATGCTGCCTGCCCCGCATACCTTTTCCATTCTTGCGGAAAACAAACACTATTCCGATAGGATAAAGATGATGGAGGATTTTGCAGCCGTCCTTAATTCAGCGTGCAGGGAGCTTTCAGGGCATGCTGCATATATACAGTTCAGCGACCCTGCCCTTGTTTACCGCGCCACCATGCCGAAGGAAAGCGAGATTGAAGCTATATCCCATGCGCTGTGCATAGCAACAGAGGGTGTCAGGGCAAGGACCTGCCTTGCTACATTTTTCGGTGACTTTGCTCCTATACAGCAGTTTGCGGCTGATTTCCCTGTTGATGTCCTGGGGATTGATATGACGCAGACTGATGAAAAGGCTGTTGAATATGTTGGAAAGCCGGTTTGCCTGGGTATTGTGGATGCGAGGAATTCCCTTGTTGAAACGCCTGAGGAAATTGCGTCTTTTGCTGAGAGAGCGAAGGGAAGGGGCCTGCAGGATATTGAAATAGGGCCCAGCTGCGACCTCGAGTTCGTCCCCTGGGATATCGCAAGACAGAAGATTGGGGCTCTCGGGAAAGCGGCCGGGCTTTTGGAGGGAAAGGATGGATAGGATTTTTTTAACCCAGGAGATAGGGAGCCTTGCTAAACCCAATTGGAGGGTTAAAAAGATAGCAGGGACCCCTTTGAGCGAGAAGGATTTTGCGGAGCTGGAGAAGTGGAGCAAAGAGCTGGGGCTGGAAAGCAAGGAAGTGCATGAGCTGCTGAAGGCTGAGCTTACTCCCCAAAACAAAGCGAGGCTTCTTGAGCTTTCCTCGCTGCATGCTGTAAGGCTGCTGGAGAAGGCTGGCCTTGATATAATCTACAACGGGGAGCAGTTCAGGGTGGAGATGTACCAGGAGCCTGTGCAGCAGATTGAGGGGTTCCGCTTTTACGGCGAGGTCAGGAGCTTTGACAACAAGTATTACAAGAAGGCTGCTGTTGTTGCGCCTCCCAGGCTTAAGCTGCCCTACCACCTCGGGGAGTTTCAGATTGTGAAAAGGCAGGCAACGCGGCCTTTGAAAGTGCCGGTTACAGGGGCCTATACGCTTGCTGACTGGTCATTCAATGAGCATTACATGAGGAAATGGAATGGCAACGGGAGCGTGAGGGAGGCGGAGTTCAACGCGAAACGCGAGTTTACAATAGAGCTTGCGCGCAACGTTTTGAGGCCGTGCATAGAGGCCCTCGTTGACGCAGGGGCGGGAATGATACAGATAGATGAGCCTGCTGCGGGGACAAAGCCGCACGAGGTTGCCATACTTGTGGAGGCATTCAATGAAAGCGTAAGGGGCATAGACTGCAAGTTCCTTGTCCACAACTGCTTCAGCAACTACCGCTACCTTTTCCCCGCGGTATTCGAGATGAAGAAGTGCAGGCAGTTTACGCTTGAATTTGCGAACAGGGACCATGCTGACAGGACGGGTTATGAGGATATCTCGCTTTTCAGGGAGCACAACGACGGGAGGGAGCTGGGACTGGGGGTGCTGAATGTGCATTCTGATGTTGTGGAGAGCGCGGAGCTTGTGAGGGACAGGATACTCGGGGTTGCGAGGTTCCTCAACCAGCCGGAGCTCATATATGTGAATCCCGATTGCGGTTTGAGGACCAGAAGCTGGGATGCCGCATACAGGAAACTTTGTAATATGGTGAAAGGGGCTGCTCTTGCGAGGGAAAGTTTAGGGGGTTGAATGAATGGGCCTTTTTGCCGGAAAGATGGCGGGAAGGGATAAGCCCTCGCTGCTTTTTGAAGTCATACCTCCGCCTGAAAATACGCGGCCGGAAAAGATTGCAGAAAACGCCGCGCAACTCCGTGCCCTGCTGAAACAGCTGCCTGTTGACGGCATTAACATACCGGAAATACATAATGAAAGCAGGGGAGGGGAGAGGGGTGTTAAATTCATCCCAAAGATAGAGCCCCGCGTTTACGGGAAAATAATCGAGCAGGCGTTCAATGGTGCTGTGGAGACTGTGATCAACAGGTGCTCTGTCCGCTTTGAGCACAGCCTGCAGAATGAATGGCTGCTTTCTACATGGTCCGAGTTCGGCATAAAGAACCTTGCGATTGTCGGGGGAGAGCTGCCTGCAGAACACTACCACGGCCCTTCGGTCACCGAGATGGCGGAGATAGCAAGCGATCTGAACAGCAGGGTGGATGGATGCGGGGAAGCCTCTTTTGCTGCCGGCTTTTTCTGCGGCGGGATAACCATACCTGGCAGGGAGAATGAACCGCTGAGGCTGGCGGAGAAGGCAAAGCATGGCATAGAGTTCTTCACCAGCCAGGTTATTTATGAGGAGGGAGCGGCAAAGAAATTGCTGCTCGAATATTCAGGGCTTGCCCATGCCATCGGGCAGGAGACAAAGAGGATATTCTTCAGCTTTGCCCCGGTTTCATGCAGAAAGGATATAGAATTCCTCAAATGGCTGGGTGTAGGGATACCCCCTTCAAATGAAGGCCTGCTTCTCTCAGGCGGGGAAGAAGAGGTGTGCAGGAAATCCTTTGAACTTGCTGCTTCTATACTCTCCGGCATGCTTGAGTTCAGGGAGAGGGAGAGCATAGATGTGCCCATAGGGATAAACGTCGGGCACATAATGAGGCACAATCTCGCGGCTTCAGCTGAACTTGCCCGCGCCCTCTATAATATATTAAAGCATTATTAATCCTTGGAACAATTCTATTCCATGCCGGTTGAAATCTGGACGGAGAAATACAGGCCCAAGAGCCTCGGGGAGGTTGTGAACCAGAGCCATGTCACGACAAGCCTCAAGGCGTGGGTGAAGGAAGGCAGCATACCTCACCTCATCTTTGCCGGGCCTGCGGGAACGGGGAAAACCACGTGCTCAATAGCCCTTGCGAGAGAGCTTTTCGGCGAAGCATGGAGGGAGAATATTCTGGAGTTAAATGCCAGCGATGAGAGAGGGATAGATGTTGTGAGGAACAGGATAAAGGATTTTGCAAGAACCAGACCGATAGGGACTGACTTCCACATTGTTTTCCTTGATGAGTCAGATGCCCTGACGCCTGAGGCCCAGCAGGCCTTGAGGAGAACTATGGAAAAATATGTGTCTTCCTGCAGGTTTATACTATCATGCAACTATTCGAGCAGGCTGATAGAGCCTATAAGGAGCAGGTGCTCTGTTTTCCGCTTCAAGAGGCTTTCGAAGGAGGATGTGGAGCATTATGTTGCGAGGATTGCGAAAGGCGAGGGGCTGAAAATAGACAGGGAGGCGCTCGAGGCTGTGTATGAGATAACCGAGGGGGATATGAGACAAGCCACTAACCTGCTGCAGGCATGCTCCTCCAGCAAGCATGTCACCAGGGAAATTGTTTATGAGGTCTCTTCACAGGCAAAGCCTATGGATATCAGGGATATGCTTGGGCTTGCGCTGAAGGGGGATTTCGCAAAATCAAGGGAAAAGCTGTATGAGCTTACGATAACCCAAGGCCTTGCGGCAGAGGACATAATAAGGGGCATGCACCACGCTATATATGAACTGGATGTCCCTGATTCGAGGAAAATCGGGATAATCAAGGACCTTGCGGAAGCGGAGTTCAGGATTAACCAGGGAGCTACCCCTGAGATACAGCTTGAATGCGTGCTTGCGGGCATGCTGCCCGCTAAACTCCAGACCTAATTTTCGTTGTTTTTCCCGGTCTTTGGTGAGTTATTTAAACCCTCCATTCCACAAGATGTATGAAAATCATAGGGCTTGTCGGGCTTGTCGGGTCGGGCAAGGACACGGTTTCCGAATACATTGTGAAGAAATACGGATACCATATGGTTTCGATGGGGGATATAGTAAGGGAGATTGCCACAAAACTGGGGAGGAGCCACAACCGCGATGATTTGCAGCGCACGCAGAAGGAATACCGCGAGAAATACGGGGATGAGTTCTTCGGTGAGAAGGTTGTGGAGCGCATAGAAGGGAACGGGTTTGAGAGGGTTGTTATAAACGGTATAAGGATACCGCAGGATGTGAGCGTGCCCAAAAACAGGTTCGGGAAGGATATGGTTGTGGTTCTGGTGGATGCCGGCCCAAAGATAAGGTTCGGGAGGATGGCAAAACGCAGCAGGATAGGCGACCCCAAAACCTTCGGGGAGTTCCGGAGGCAGGAGAACAATGAGCTGAAACTGTTCAATTTTGAGGGAGTGCTCAGATTTGTGGAGCACAAAATAATGAACAATGGCGGTCTGGAGGAGCTTCACGGGAATGTTGATTCTTTCATGGAGAAATTCGATTTGAAATAGGAGCGCTTGTGCTTATATAAATCGGAAGCATCTGGTTGTATATATGAATGAAAAAACCCTTGTTGTGATAAAGCCCGATGGGGTGGCAAGAAACCTTACGGGGGAGATTACCCGCAGGTTCCAGGAGGCAGGTCTCAGGCTGTCTGCGCTCAAAATGCTGAAAGTGAATGAGAGTCTTGTTGCAAAGCATTATCCTATGGACCCGGAATATTGCAGGACAATAGGGGAGAAGTCAGCCGCAGCCGGGGAGAAGATAGCTGATTACGAGGCGCATGGGAGGATGATTGTGAACGGCCTGAGGAAATACATAACCAGCGGAGCTGTCGTTGCCATGGTGCTTGAAGGGAAGGATGCGATAAAGAGGGTGAGAGAAATAACAGGCTATACAGACCCTGTGCAGGCTGCGGAAGGAACGATAAGAGCGGACCTGGGGGAGGACAGCATACTTGCTGCGAACAGGGAGAAGAGGCCTGTGAGGAACCTCATACACGCGAGCGGCAACCCGAAGGAAGCAGAATATGAGATAAAGCTGTGGTTCAGGAAGGAAGAGATAATCGGATAAACTACCCGGCGTCAGGCTTCTTGACTGCGGGATTTTAATTATAACTGCAATAATAATTCAATGGCTGATTTGAAAGGCAGGTTCATAGTTCTGGAAGGGATAGATGGCGCTGGGGGCAGCACGCAGGCCAACAGGCTTGCAAGCCTGCTGCTCAAAAAGGGCTATGAGATTGAAAAGCTCGCATACCCGGATTACACAACACCCATAGGGCAGCTTCTGCTCAAAATGCTCCGCGATAAGGAGTTCAGGTCCAAAGGTATTGAATTTACCCCGGAGCTGCAGTTCCTGCTTTTTGCCGCAGACATGGCCAAGGATTCGGATAAGATAGCGGAGTGGCTTGAAGGAGGCAAAGTAGTGTTAGCTGACCGCTATTTTCCCTCAACGCTTGCATACCAGAGTGTCATGGGCTTTCCGCTCAAAAGGGGGCTGGATTTTGCTGAGCTTTTCCACCTGCCAAGGCCTGATTACATAATCTATCTCAGGATAAGCGCAGAAACTAGTGGGAAAAGGAAGAAGCAGGAGGGTTCCCTTGACTGGTTCGAGGAGGATGCGGAGTTCCTTTCGAAAGTCGCAAAAGCATATGAGCACCTTGCCAAAAACAGTGTTTTCGGGGAGTGGAAGGTTGTGGACGCGGAAAGGACGGTTAGCGAGGTGGCAAGCGAGGTGGCCAGAACTTTGGGGGTTTGAACAGAGGCCTAATATAGCGAAATAGCGGCCCACTACCATCTACGCAAGTATATAAGTCATATTAAAAATCTTATAAGGGGAGGATAAGTATGTCAGATGGGAGCCAGACAAGCAGTTTTGGGACTGTATCGAGAGTGAACCATGATTCATCAAAATTCTACAATTCCAAATTGTACAAGGAATTGAAAACAGCAGAAACATCAATACACTACAAGGAAAATCCAATACCGAAAGATTGTCTTAATAAGATATTCTGCTCTTCCAGCGAGAACATGAGAGAACTGCCGGATAATTCCGTGCATTTAATGGTGACTTCGCCGCCATATAATGTTGGCAAGGATTATGATGAAGATTTGAGCCTTGAAGAATACCTGACTTTGCTCAAAAATGTGCTGAAAGAAACCCATAGGGTGCTGGTTACCGGTGGGAGGGCCTGCATTAATGTTGCGAATATAGGAAGGAAACCGTATATCCCCCTTAACGCTTACATTACCAGAATCATGCTTGGTTTGGGGTTTCTCATGAGGGGAGAAATCATATGGAACAAATCATCCAGCGCAGGCGTGTCTACGGCTTGGGGGACTTGGAAAAGCGCGAAAAATCCCATACTCAGAGACGTCCACGAATATATTATGGTATTTTCCAAAGGCTCATTTATGAGGAAAAATAACAATAAAAGAGACACTATAAGCAAGGGAGAGTTTCTTGAGTTCTCCAAGAGCATCTGGTCATTCCCCGCTGTATCCGCGAAAAAAATAGGGCACCCTGCCCCGTTTCCTGAAGAAATGCCAAGGCGGCTTGCCCAGCTTTATACATTCGAGGAGGATGTTGTACTTGACCCTTTCATGGGCAGCGGCCAGACAGCCCTTGCAGCCATAAAGCTGAAAAGGAATTTTGTCGGCTATGAAATTAACCCTGAATATTGCAGATTGGCGGAAGAGAGGATAAAGAGAGAGTTATCTCAAACAAAGTTAGCTTCCCATTATTCTCTCCAGTAATCAACCCAGCGCTCATACACATCATGTTCGACTTCTTTCTTGACCCAATTGATACGAATCTTCTTTGTACTGGGGTGATTTATCATCCGCTGTAAAGCTTCTCGGCTAAACTCTACACCCCTTGGGTTAGTGCCTGCTCTGGGCATATTGAGGTATTTGTCCCTGCCTATTTTGTCAAATATTTGTTTCTGAACATCCAAAGGGATCAGAAACAGGCTGTCTTTTTCTTCTCCCCACCATATTTGCACCAGAATGATATCGCATTTCGGTCTGTAATTATTGATGAAATTCCTTGCGCTCTGTGCATCAACAGTCCAAACAGCTTTTACTCCTCCATTCTTTGTAATGGTCTTTATGGAAACCGGATTCCCATTGACTACTACATCTATCTCTGGTTCTGTTATTGGTAATTTGGTATCCACATTACTCTCTCCAAATTTGTAAATCAGAAGGGCTGTAATTACTTTCTCTCTCAAAGAGCCTACTTCCATCCCTATTTTGCCAGCTCTCGAACTTTCAATCTCTGCTATCCGGAAAAGTTTCGGAAGCTTTTCTTTGATTTTTCCGATAACTGCTGGGTCGGTAAAAAGTTCGGCTGCAGTATTTTGCGGCATCCAGTAATGATTTGACAAGACCGAATATAAACAATTGATATTTAGCAGCAGTCCAATTTTTTAGCGGAAACCCACCCGTCACATTTATAAATCCCCCCAACACACAAATTACTGACCTGGTTCTAAAAACTTCTCGCATTCGAACTTAAGTTTGTATGCGAGTAGTTAATTACAGGTTGGTTATTCGTATGCATAGCGAAAGGGAACTGACCAAGACGGGGACGACAACGCTGGGCATTATCTGCAAGGATGCGGTTGTGCTCGCGGCAGACCGCAAGTCTACAATGGGGTATCTTGTGGCAAGCAAGAACGTGCAGAAGATACTCCAGATAGATGAAAAGATGGTCATGACCACCGCCGGACTTGTGGGGGATGCGCAGGCGCTGGAGAGGATTATCAAGGCGGAGCTTGCGCTCTATGACCTGCAGGAGGAGCACAAGCCTTCGGTAAAGGCTGCCGCCCATCTCCTTGCGAACATACTTTATTCGAGGAGGTTTTACCCCTACTGGGTCCAGCTCCTTGTGGGAGGTTATGACACAGCCCCAAGGCTCTATTCCTTCGATGCCTCAGGCAGCGTGCAGGAAGAGGGTGATTTCTTTTCAACAGGCTCTGGAAGCCCGTTTGCTTTAGGTGTATTGGAAGCTGGTTACAAACCCGGAGTGGATGCTGAGGAAGGCAAGAGGCTTGCGGCGAAAGCGGTGAAGGCTGCCACCGAGCGCGACATAGCAAGCGGCGGCATTGGGATTGACCTTGTGGTCATAACGAAGAATGGGTTAACCAAGCTTCCTGACAAGAAGGTAGAGGAGCTGCTCAAATAATTCTCCCATGAATTTGTAATGCTTGAAAGTTTGTATTCACGAAGTTACCCGCATTCGCTAAACTTCCCGCACATTAATGTGCGGGTAGTCAATTGTTCGGGTAATTGTATGCGGGCAGTTTTAATACGCCCCGCATTCAAAGTTAAGTTTGTATGCGGGTAGTTTTCGCAAACAGCGTAAGGTAGGAGATATGTCCATTCTGAAGGAACTGCAGAACAAGCTGCCTGAGGATGCGCAGATAACTGAAGTGAAGTTTGAGGGAAGCGAAATAGTGCTCTACACGAAGAACCCCAGCTTCTTCAGGGAGAGCGAAGAGTTCATCAAAGGCATAGTCAGGGGTATCAAGAAAAGGATAGAGGTCAGGCCGGACCTTTCTATTGTGACTGAGGAGGAAAAGACCAAGGAAATAATAATGAAGGAGGTGCCGGAAGAGGCGAAAATTGAGGCAATATATTTCGAGCCCGAGATGGGGAAGGTTGTCATTGAGGCAAGGAAGCCCGGGCTGGTCATAGGGAAGAACGGGAGCACATATCGTGCCCTGAGGGACAAGACCCTGTGGCTGCCTAAAATAGAAAGGGCGCCTGCTATTGATTCAAAGATAGTGAGGGCGGTTAGAAACCTCCTTCACTCGGAGATAGAATACCGAAAATCTTTTTTGAACAGGGTGGGACAGAAGATAAACACGAAAACGATACCGGAGGGTGAGGGCAGGGGGGAGTGGATAAGGCTCACCGCCCTGGGAGGCTTCAGGCAGGTGGGAAGAAGCTGTCTGCTTGTTTCAACCCCCTACTCCCGCGTTCTCATGGACTGCGGGGTGAATGTTGGTGCGGGTGGAAAGGATGCCTTGCCCTACTTCGAGATACCGGAGTTCGATGTGGAAAAGCTGGATGCTGTAATACTTAGCCATGCGCACCTTGACCACAGCGGCATGATACCCTATCTCTACCACATTGGATACAAGGGGCCGATTTACATGACACCGCCAACCAGAGACCTGATGGTCCTGCTTTCCATGGATTATATAGATGTGTGCCAGAAGAACGGGACAAACATAATGTACAACAAGAAAGCAGTTGAAAAGGCTGTGACGCATTCTGTAACCCTGGGATACGGAGAGGTCTCGGATATAACGGAGGACATAAGGCTCACGTTCCAGCCTGCCGGCCATCTTCTGGGAAGCTCAATGGTCCATCTGCACATCGGCAACGGGCTGCACAACCTCGTATACGGCGCAGACTTCAAGTTCGGGCCATCCAGGTTATTTGACGCCGCATACAAGGATTTTTCAAGGGTTGAAACCATGATTATGGAATCGACATACGGTGCAGCAGGGGATATAGTGCCCAAGAGGCATGAGGTTGAAGCGCAGTTCTACGACCTCATATCAAGAACGATGGAGGCCGGAGGGAAGGTACTCATACCGGTTTTCGGCGTGGGGAGGGGGCAGGAGATTATGGCAATGCTTGCCAACACGGCTGACGGAAAAAAATTCGAGCAACCGGTGTATATGGAAGGGATGATAAGGGACGCGACTGCAATCCACACCGCATATCCGGAATACCTTTCAGCATACCTGCAGAAGAAGATATTCCATTACGGGGAGAATCCTTTCCTTTCCGATATCTTCCACCAGGTCGTGCCCAAGGACAGGGACGGGATAATCGATTCAACAAAGCCCTGTGTGATACTGGCCACAAGCGGGATGCTTATTGGAGGGCCTTCCGTGGAATACCTCAAAGCCCTTGCGGCTGACAAAAAGAATTTGCTGCTGTTTGTAGGGTATCAGGGGGAATATACCCTTGGAGGGAAAATACAGAGGGGCTGGAAGGAGATTCCCCTGAGGGGCGAGGGAGGCAAGACAAGAACGCTCAAGATGGAGATGGCGGTTGAGAGCATAAGAGGGCTGTCAGGCCATTCGGGGAGGAACCAGCTCATGGGATATCTCTACAACATTGCCTCCCGGCCCGAGCGCATTCTTATGAACCACGGCGAGGAGAAAAAATGCGTGGAGCTCTCAAGGGATGTCAGGAAAGTTTTCCACACGGATGCCTTTGCACCGGCCAACCTTGAAACAGTAAGGCTGCATTAAGCGGGTTTTGCGGATTTGCTGATAAAGCGGTCAGTCAAGCTGGCAATCGCATATGAGGCAAAAACCAGAAGATAGCTATTATTAAGAAGAGTCAGAGTACTGATTTAATTGCTGGCTTTCTACCCTTCCCTTTCGACCCTTGCGTATTCCGGGCAGAGGATGAGCCAGTCCTGCTCCACGCCCACTATATCGCCGTTGCTCGCCATTATCGTTTTCTTCAGCTTGTCAACGCTGCGCTTGAGTTCCCCGAGGTCCTTCTCCCTCATCTTCTTTATGTTGAGGAACACAATGGAGCCGCTCCTGAAGGCTTTCAGAACCTTGTCGGTGTCCTCAAACTCCTGCAGCTTCTCCACCTTTATGCCTATTGATGACTTGCCGGCCTGCTCCATCGCAAGCGCGTCAACCTCGATAAAGGCTTCGCTTTCGTCCATTTCCTGGCCACGGCGCGAAAATAGCTTCATTGGCATGGATATATATTGAACCGCTGCTTTTTTAAGCTTTGCAATTACCTGCCTGTCGCGGTGTTATGGAAAACAAGTGTATATGATATTGTTCTGAGTGAAACATTATGGGTTGTTATGGGTTGTATAGTACAAATGAAATGCTCACTGCTCGAGCGCGCTTATCGCATTCCAGATGTTTGTCCTTGCGCTGATTGAAAGGTTGGGGTCGCTGCTCGCTTCATCCAGAACGGAAGAAACAGCTGAAATCTTTTCCTCTGTCGAGGATTTCTGGCTGAGGGTCTCAAAGGCTTCCTCGAGCTTTGTCCTCACGTTGCGCGGCAACCCACCCCTTTTTATCAGATCTTCCAAAAGCACCTTAAGGGTATCCTCCATCATACACCCACCTGCAACACCTCTCTAAATTTCCCGCATACGAAATTAATCTCGAATGCGGGTAACTGCCTCCGCATACAAACCTAATTTTGTATGCAAGTAGCTACATCCGCATGCAAGATTATTTTGAATGCGGGTAATTATCAGTTATCTGTCTTTTCTTTCCCCGTCAGCCTTGTCCTCAGCTCGTCTATCTTTTCCTTCACCGTCAGCTCATTCTTTTCCAGCGTCTTGAGCTTGAGATCAATGAAGGCCTTCTTCTCCTTCAGCTCCTCTGTAACGGCCGTTTTGTCGGCCTTTATTAATATTGGCCCCGAGATTTTATATACGTGCTCCTCTTTCGAATTTTCCATCTCCTTCAAAGCCCTCTCCATCTCAAGGCTCTGCAGGTTCAAGGCCTCCTTCTGCAACATCACAGCCTGCAGCTGCTGGGAAAGCCTCTGCGCCTGGGCTGCAAGCTGCTGGTTCTGGTCTGTCATATCATCACATTAATGTTCGAAGTTAATTTCCCGGGCTTTATTTTACAATTATTCTGCTGGGGACAGGGGCCCTTACCTTCTTCAGTATCCTGTGGCCGCAGAATGTGCAGATTATCCTCTTTGCCTTCGAAAGGTCCAGCTCCATTTCCTTCTCGCAGTTTATGCACTTGTATGCCACGCCTTTCTCAACCATATCACAGGAACTCCATCACTTTCGAGGGTTTCTCAAGCGCAGCCCTCATCGCCTTTGATTTCTCAACCGCTGTATCCAGCAGGGTCTCTGTCTCTTCCCTGCTGAAGCCCCCTGTGCCAAGCATCTGTATCGAATTTATGTGATTATCATCCCTCACCGTTATCACAATGCCGCCGTCCATGACAGACTCTTCGGCATATGAGGGGTCTATGAATATGCTATTTTCGATTTTGACAAAGGACACCGCTATTGGCGTATATCTGACAGGCAGGCTTTTATTCCTTTTTTCATAGTTCACCGCCTCGTTTTCATATGAGGGCATCTTTGCATTTGCTATGGCTGCCGCTGAGGCCAGCGCGGCTGCGTCTATGAGATTACCTCCGTGGTTCAGCATCTGTATGTCTATGAAGACCATCCACACCTTCTCCTTGGGCGTTATGCACAACGCTTCGAAATCAATCGCCTTGCTCTCCCTTATGCCCCTGTCGACTACGCGGGCGAGCTCTATCGAGTCCTCCTGCGGCGGGCCGGATTCAAAGTCAGGGCTGGCTATGGGAGAGAATTCTGCGCCTACCATAAGCACCCCTTCATTTGGGGAATCAGGGAAAGGTTCGCCAACATCCATCTTCACTCCGGCTATCAGGACAGTATCGCCGATGCGCACAAGAGCAGAACCTTCGGGCCTTGAGAACGGGTTGTGCTGTATCTCTATCTTCCTCATCTCCATCGGGTCTCTGCCGTCTTCCCTCTTTTTTTGCCTTGCAAGCTGCCTTATGTATTCCTTGTCTATCATATCTTCCACCTCTTTCTCAACGCTTCCTTCTGCAGCTCATATATCCTTTCCGTGCCCTTTATCGCAAGGTTAAGCGTCTTTTTCACATCCTCCGCGGCCAAGTTGCCGTCCATCTGCATGAGCGTGATTTTTTTCTGCCGCGGGACGTATGCTATGGGCAGGTCCGCTTCCGTCATGTCCTCCTCCTCCCCGGTAAGGTCAAGAACGTAGTTGCTGCCTATCTTGCCTGCTGCAACGGAAGCCACAAGGTCGCGCATTGGTATGCCAGCATCCGCAAGGGCAACGCTTGCCGCGTTTATTGCTGCTGTCCTTGTGCCGGCATCTGCCTGCAGTATGTTTATGAAAATGTCTATAGCTGTCTTGGGGAATTCCTCAACAAAGATCACAGGTTCCAGCGCGCACCTTATGACCTTGCATATCTCCATGGTCCTGCGCGAGGGGCCAGGCCTCACCCTTTCCGTTGTGGAGAAGGGGATCATCGAATAAACAGGGCGGAGATAAGCTTTCTCGCTTGTCTGCAACCGGCGGGGGTGCAGCATCCGCGGGCCATAAACACCTGCGAGCGCCGTTGTCTTTCCCATCTGCACAAGAGCTGAACCGTGGGCGTTTTTCAAGACACCCGCTTCTATCCTTATCGGCCTCAGCTCATCAGGTGCTCTCCCATCAGACCTCTTCATGCTCCTTTTCCTCCTTGGTGCTGGCAGCGCTGTTTCCCCCAAGCAGCTGGGCCACCCTTTCCGTAAGCCCTTCCGCAAAGGGCCCGTTCTCTATCATCTCTATCGTTTTCCTCACAAGCTCCTCATCCCCTCCCTGCATCCACACAAGCCCGTTCTGCCCTATGCATATCCTTGCGTTCGTCCTGTCCTTTATCATATTTATCATGGAACCCTCCTTCCCTATGAGGCGCGGTATCTTTGCGGTATTTATCTTCACAAGCCTGCCCCCGATCAGCTTCTTTGTCTTTATGTCCTGCATTGTGAGGTGCACGCTGTCCAGCGTGTTCACCGCTGAGACCTTCGCGTAAAGGATGTCTCCAAGCGCGTAAATGCTGTCAAGCCTGGTTCTCGTGGTGTCCACATACTCCCTTATGCCTGCCAGCGGAAGGAAACCGTTGCATATCGGGGCTATGTTCAGCACCCACCCGTTGGACTGTATGTCCATCACTTCCCCTATTACCATGTCTCCCGCCCGCGGAATGTAGGATACGTTCAGGGGTATGACAGAAACAACGCGGTTGCTGAGCGAAACTATGCCTACCACCCGTGAAACGAGGCCGTCCCCTTCCCGGAAACAGTTTTTTCCCGGAAGGTATTCCAGCGAGGCTATAATCTCTTCTCCAGGCACTACAAACTTCCTGTTGAGCTTAGAAGCATCCATTCAGGCTCCATCAGAGATAACATCCCAGATTTAATGGATTTTTATTGTGTTTTATTGGGTTCAAGCCATATAAATGTTTTCCAGATGTGGAGTTGTTGTACGCAGGCGGCAATACCAATACTTTTACAGCAGCCGCCTTCACTTAACCGCACCGAGCACCTTCACCTCAACCTGCCCGCCGGTGAGGGAGTTCAGCTTGGAATATATCTCCGCCTGCAGGCCTGCGGGTATCTCCAGCACCGCAAGCCATGCGTTTCCCTGCCATTCCTCCTTCCTTATCCTTGCCATGTGATGGACTGCCGCGGCTGCTTTTGCTGCAACCGCAAGGGGTATCCTTATTGCTATCTCAACGGTTTCTATGGAAATGGGTATTATCTTCTGGATGGCCTCAAGCGCATCCTTCACCTGGGCTTCAGCAGGCCTGAAGGGGTCCACATTGAAGCGGGCCTGTTCCATCGCGTTTAGTATGCGCGCCGGCGGGTGCGGAAGCCTTGTCTTCGGGTCAACGCCCTGCCGCGATATTATGTCCGCAAGCTGCCTCCTTTTTTCCTCGGTCAGCTTCCTTTTCTGCTCGGTTGTGAGCTGGACCTCGCCTTCCTTTATTATTGTCTTCGCTATCGCAAAAACATCGCTGGTGGAGAATGCCGAGGTCAGGTCTGAGGTGGAGGCTTTCTCCCCCTTCTTCGCATCCCTGAAAACCATTGGGACGGCCAGAATGTTCTCTATCCCAGCGGGTTTGCCCTTCCTGAACTCCAGCGCGCCTTCAGGGTCCACTAGAATCTCAAAGTCCTTCCCCCCGCGGGATATTCTTGCTATGACAGCCTTGTCTACCGAGACCATAATAAACACTCTTTTGTTGAAATAAAAATCTCCCTATTTTCCCACAGGCTTTATTTCACCCCTTTCCCAAGTCCAGGGCCTCGAAAGCACCATATGCCTACAGACAACGCTTGTGTCAGCATAAAACGGTATGCCTTTATTTTCCAAGTCCAGACCGAACATCACATCGTAAAAGCCTTCCGGGTTGCTTCTGAAGGGGACCTTCCCGAGCACGGAGCGGTGTATGAAAAGGCAGCCTGCGCCGCTCGCCTTCACCCTGAGGAGCCTCTGCCTCTTCAAGTCTTCGATAGATACCTGCTTCCTTATTTTTGAAAAGTCAAAATTGCCTTCCTTCAGGGCTTTGTAGAGCTCAGGGTTCTGCTTCTCCAGCTCTTCCCTGTTTTTGAGCAGCTGCTTTTTATCTCCCCCGCTTGGCCATGTGTACAGCACAGGGACCCTGTAAACCTCCCTGCCCATCTGCTTGAGGTTGAAATATATCCCGGTAAGCGCAGGCTTTTTGTCCTCAAGGAACAATTCAACAGCATTTCCAGGGGGGATTATATCCTGCTCCACAATGAACAGGTAATCGTATCCGTTTTCCAAGGCGTGCTTTCCAAGGTAAAGGGCTCCGTTGAGTATTCTATCCGGTATGGATTTTATTTTATGCCCCACCCTCATGCAATTCACGCCCTGCTTTCTGAGGTATTTGCAAAACTCCGGAGTTGGCGAGTTGTCGGCAAGCAGTATGTCATAATCGGGATATGTGAGATTCCTTATGGCCTCAAGGTATTGGGGGGTGCAGTAGGCGTGGTGGATGGAAACGGGGGAGCCGACAAGGATTTTGGGCTTCATACTATGGATTTCGCGCCTGTTAATAAACATCTGCTCTCACACCCTTCTTGAAATCAGAAACGGTATGAGGCACATGGCTGCGGCAAATATGAAAACCGCATGAAAACCGAAGGCTTGGGAAATCGCTCCTCCGAGGAATGGGCCTATTGCCTGCGCAAGCCCGCTCATTGAGCCCAGTATCCCTGTGGAAGTTGCTTTTTCCTCATTCTTCGAGGACAGATGGATTACTGAGCCGAGCCATATAAAACTCCAGCCGGCAGCCAGTACCAGCTGGACGGGCAGGATCTGGTAGGGGTTGGTTGCGAAATAATAAAGGACGAAAACGCCTGCGGACAGTATATAGCCGGTCTGTATGAACCTTGTTTCATTCCTGTTTTGCAGATATCTCCCTAACCAGTTCATTATGAAGAATTGTCCTAAAGTGTTGAGCGCGTATATTACGCCTATGAGGAAAATGCTTGCCCCTATTTCCTGCAGGAACAGCGGGAATATTATCCACACTGAATGCGCCCCTGAATGGCGGAGGAGGAATGCCGCGTATATGCGAAAATTTTTCCTTATGATATTCCTGGGAAAGCGGGGTATGACAAGGCCTTTCTGTTTTGATGTGGGGAGAGTGAAGGTAACAATAAAACCCAAGGCAAAGAGCAGCGCTGCCGCGAGGAAGGCGTTGTGCGCTGAACTGAGAACGCCTGCCATGAAGGTTCCCAAAGACCAGCCGAGGGCTCCTGCCCCTGCAAAGCCTCCCAGCCTCTTTCTGTAATCTGCAAAAGCGCTTATGTAGGCAACAAGGGGGAAGTAATAGATTCCCACAGCAAAGCCCAGCATTGCACGGATTATTATCGCAGAGAATGTGCTGTCTATGTATATGTGGAGAAAAGCTGCAAGAGCGGCAACCAGCAGGCCGGCTTTTATGAAAGGTCTCCTGGTCCCCTTCATATCAGAGAGCCTGCCGAAAAGGAAATAGGAAATGAAATTCGCAAGGCCGTAAGCCGCCCCTATGAGGCCTATCTCGAAGAGGCTTGCAAAGCCGCTTGCCAGCAGCGGTATCATCAATGACGTTGAGGCTACTGCGCCTGTTTCAAAAATGGGTATGAGATGCGGCTGCTTCATACGAATCTAAGGATTAATTGAGTGGGTTTTGAATTATAAATATAGGCAAAGGAAAGGTAAAAAATTACAGAAGTTTCTTTATCTGCTCCCTGTTCAGCTTCTCCGTCTTTTCCTTTGTGACAACGACTATCTCCACATTGTCCTCGCTTGTGTCTTTCTCCCCCTTCTTGAGCGCCTTGTACACCAGCCTTATCGCCGCTTTTACCTCCATGCCGGGTTTATAACCTGAAGCCAGAACCGGCTTGGCTTTTATAGCGCCCCGCCCTATGGCCTGCGCCTCCCACTCAATCATTGTCCCTGAAGGCTCTGTCTCGAAAAGCCGCGCGCCGGACTCATCAACCCCTCCCACGAGCAGGCCGACCCCATATGGCCTTACGCCTGCGTACTGAGTTACAAGGTGCTTCCTGTCGCATATGGATGTGGTAAGGGTCGCAATTGAAACCGGCTCCCCGTATGTTATCTTGTTTATCTGCGCCCTGACTCTGGCTGACTCCACAAGGTCGCGCGCATCCGCAAGAGAGCCGCTCGAGACTGCGGCAACATGCTCATCTATCTTGTGTATTTTCTTGTACGAATCGAGCACGACAAGAGGCATGGGTATCTTCACTGTCCCGAGAACCACGGCATCCGCTGCCCTTACCGCAAGGGCTGTCGTACCGTTCTTCACCATCTGCCTCGCATATTCAACCTGCAGCAATCTTCCGTCCGGGCTGAACACCACTATCGTGCGGTCATATGCCATGTAGCTTGGAGGTAAAGGCTGGTTTGCCATGAGAATCACGGATTATTCAATAAGTATGTTAAGCTGGTTTATAAATAACAGGGGGATGAAGTTTTTATGAAAGAAAGGCCTGTGACTTTCACGGGCAAAGGAGAACAGATAATAGGCGTGCTGCATCTACCTGCTTCGCTGAAACCTCCGCTTGTTGTTTTTCTGCACGGATGGGGGCAGGAAAGGGAGGAGACCACTTGTTCACTCCTGTGAGGACGGCGAGAGAATTTTGCAAAAAAGGTTTAGCGGTTTTGAGATTTGATTTCAGGGGTGTCGGTGATTCGGAAGGCAGTTTTAATCGCTATTCGCAGAAAAGCATGCTTGAGGATTTTGACGCTGCTCTGAGCTTTGTAAGAAAACTGAAGGGGATTGATAAAGGCAGGATTGGCGCACTTGGATGGAGCATGGGCGGCTCCACAGCAATTATAGGTTCAGCAAGACATCCTGAAATAAAATGCATAGTCTCATGGGCTGCGCCTGCCGACCACGAAAGCTTATGGTCGCAGGCTGCTGTTGAACTGCTCCGCAGGAGAAAGACTGTATTTTTTGATTCTTTCTACGGCATGCCGGCCATATTGAAAAGTG
This sequence comes from uncultured archaeon, assembly GCA_964448625.1. GTDB lineage: Archaea > Aenigmatarchaeota > Aenigmatarchaeia > QMZP01 > QMZP01 > CAYUWT01. Next base: position 7,048 of record CAYUWT010000002.1, on the reverse strand, counting down.
TGATGGATGACTTCAGGTGGAAGGCATATATGGAAATAAAGAAAACGCGTGCTGCTATCTTGTTAATAAACGGGACTGAAGATTATGTTGTGTATTCTACGGAGGCTGAAAGGCTTTACAGAAATGCAAACAGGCCGAAAAGGCTTCTGCTTATAAAAGGTGCCAATCACGGATTTGCAAATGAACGGCACAGGAAAATGGTAATTAGTGAGAGCATAAAATGGTTCAAACAGTGGTTATAGCCGCAGATTTTCAAACCTGTCCAGCGCAATATTGGCAAAGCTTATCGCATGGCTTGAGAGGTAGCTTTTGGGGCCGATTGATAGAGTTTTTATTTTGAGGCTTTTGAGCTTTTGCAGGATTCCGGGAGGCAACGGGAGGTTATCGGAGAGTATGAAAACGGAATCTTTCGAAGGCTTTTCCCCGAAAAAATCCTTTCCCTTTGTATCGAGCAGGTAAACCTTTTCCTTTTCAAATCTTTTCAAAAGCTCATCAAAGCTTATCCCTTCCAGAGCTATGCCGGGATTACTTCTGCCGGAAAATATCTTCTCAACCCACATGAGTATTGAGCGCTCATCAGGGCTCACCTGCCTTATTTTGCGGGAAAATGAGAGAGCAGACCGGGATTTTGCAAGATAAAAATGAATCGCATTTTCCCTGAGCCCCTTGTCCAGCCATAAGGCAGAGCTTACGCACCTTGCTATCAAATCGAAGCGGCCGTGGGAGGGGTTGTTGGGCTCTACATTCAAACCCGCTGACTGGCAGTAAACTATAAAGGTGGCCATTAGCCCTTTTCCTGTTGAACTTATTAAAAGCGTTTTTGGCCAAGAACAAAATTCATAAGACTGTGCCCTTCTATTCTGAACCCTTTTTCTGCGGCCATTTCGTTATACCTGCCTATGCCGTTCGGCTTTATTTTGCCCCCGGAAATGAGAACAGGAACAGGGTCAGCCACATGCTCATATTCCCTGAAATCTGCAAGGCTTACTGTCCGGTGGTCCGGGGTTATTATGTAAACGGTCTCGCTCTCAGGCCATTCCTGCAGTATCCTTCCCAGACCGCTGTCAATCAGCTCAAGGTATTTCCTTTTCTCCTCCCTTTTCTTGTCGTGGGCAAGTATGTCGCACGCATTTATGTGCAGCCACACGAAGTCATATTTCCTGAGAGCCTTTATCGCTGCTTGAACCTTTCCTGCCCAGTTTGTGTCCGGATAGCCTGTTGCGCCATCAACACTTATAACATCCATCCCCAGATAGCGCGCTACACCGTTGGCTATGGGTATTCCTGCGATGCAGCAGGCTGTGAGGTTAAATTTTTTCCGGAAGCTTTCCGCGGGCCTTGCCTTCCCTATGCTCCTTATTACGAGAACGTTTGCAGGGTGCTTCCTTTTCCTGTTTATGGGATGCTTGGAGAGTATTTTATTTGCCTTATAGGAAAACCTGTTGAGAATGCTTGCGGTGAATTTCCCTCCCTCATCTTTGGGCTGGACCTGGGGAAGAGGAACGCCTACGGCACGCGGGTCATTGGATTCCACAGCATCGCTCAGCCTATGGTCCTCGAGAACTATAATCACCCTGTGACCTGCTGATTTGACCATTCTGAAGGCTATCCCATCCATCTCCATGCCGTCCAGCGTTTTAACCAGTTCCCTGAGGCCTGTGTTGTCCCTCCCTGCCCTCCTGTCAATTATCATGCCCTCCTTATCGACAGTTGCAAAGTTGGCCCTTATGCAAAGAGAATCCTTTCCCGGTTCAAGGCCGGCACCGAGCGCCTCCAGATAACCTCTCCCTGCGCATTCCCTTTTATCATAGCCCAGTATTGTAAGAAAGCCCACATCGCTGTCCACCTTGGAGCCGTATTTCAAATCCAGCATGCCCACCAAACCCGCGGAAGCTAATAGTGTGGTGTTGGGCATGATAGCGGAGGAAAGCGGGGTTTTCCCATGAAAATCAAGCCTGTCAGCCCCTCCGTCAACCATGAGCAGCAGGTATTTCATAATTTCTTTATCCACGGGAAATATAAGAAGGTTTGCCAGTCATTTATCGTATGCCGAAAGCACGAAAAAAATTTAAGCCTGCTATCGCTTTCCAGCTTTCAGTATGGCAACAGCCTCTGAATCGAGCGATTTTCTGAGCTCTCCTCCCCTGTCAGTATGGGAAAAGAAATCTATCTTTGCGGCAAGGGATATTTTTGCGGCAAGCAGCCTGGCCATCCTGCCCTTCAGCTCCCTGGGGGAATTCTGGACAAGGGGGTGGATAAGGATAACACCGTGCTTGGGGGAGGGTGTCTTCTCGCGCATATGCCTGAACAGCGCTTTCTCAGCGCCAAGCAGCTGTATCCTGCTTGCGGGAGAGCGGGCCAGTTTTTCAACACTGCCTGAATTGGAAATGAGCTTTGCCGCTAGAAGAAAACCGCACACAGCATGCAGGTTCGGGGCTTCCTTTTTAACCATTTCGTCTATGTAGGCTTCAAGCTGCTTCCTCTGCTTTGAAAATTCTGCGACCATGCCTGCAACGCTGGATAAAGCCTCCATATCTTTCCCATCAAACTCCATTCCTGTGTTCTCCACCTCTCCGGAAAGAATAAGGGAAACCAGCTGCTCGTTTGATACGGATCTTGCTGTCTCGGGGTTGCAAAGGAGGAGCCACTCCCTCAGCCTTTCATGGAAAATGTTGAGAATGTTTACCATATCCTCATACATTCCCAGAGTCTGGATAATGATCCTCTCCTTTTTCTCCTCCTTCAGCATGGCCTGCGCTCCCTCTATGCATGCGAGGGATACAATTTCATTCCCGACCTGAATCCTTTGCTTCATGTCAGGCAGGGAGGGGAGCAAATTGTAAATCTCTTCCGCTCCTGCCCTCTCCGTCTTTATCCCTTCCATTGACATGCTTTTGAGGGAAAGTATCTCTCTGTAGCCTTTCTTTGAAAGGGCTCCCAGAACTTTTATCTCCTCCTCAAGAACCTCATTTTTGCTGAGCGCCGCGAGCCTTTTAGCCAGCACAGAAGGCTCTGCTGGAAAGGGCATGAATTCTATTATTTTGGAGCCTGCTATCCCGAATGTGCCTGCCGGGCAGCTCCATATGAAGGCTTTCATATTGTCAGCGGCACGCCGTTTGCAGGTGCAAGAGCCTCGAAACCCATTCCCTTCAGCTCTTCTGAAAAATCAGCGGTATGCTCCCCGTGGGTAAGGAGCACCTTGCCTGGGGAAACCTTTCTGATAAATTTCAGCAGGCTGTCGCGGCCGCAGTGGACTGAGAAGTCCATGAACTTCACCCCAAAACTTGGTTTCGCATCCATCTCCTCGTCCACATAGCGGCCTGTGTCCAGCAGAACTCTCCCAGGGGCCCCTTCCATCTGGTAGCCGTTGATTACCAGGGAACACTCCTCCCTTTTCATAATACTGCGTATATAGAACTTCACAGGCCCGCCCTGAAGCATGCCTGCTGAAGTTATCACTATCCCGGGCCTGTCAAGCACGCGCATCCTTTGCCTCCCGTTCTTTACCTTGTGGGCAGCGGAAAAGGCCTTTTTGAGCTCCTTTGGGCGGGAAAGGAAGGAAGGGTGGGAGAGCACTATCCTTGTTGCATGCACACCAAGGCCGTCCATGTAAACAGGTATGTTGAGGTCGTACAGCATCAGCAGCATATCCTGCGCCCTTCCCACTGAAAAAACGGGTATGATTACTGAACCGCTGTTCGATACTATGTCTTGTACGTGTTCTCTCAATTCTTTTTTTAGCTGCTTCCTCTCGGGGTGGTTCATGTGGGAGTATGTGGATTCTGTTATGAGCACATCTATATCACTATAATCAGAGAACGCCCCTCCGGAAAGCTCCGTGCCGCTGAACTTAATGTCCCCGGTGTACAGCATCCTTTTGCCCCCTGTTTCCAGCAGCGTCATCGCGCTGCCCGGGATATGCCCGGCGTCAAAGAAAAAGGCGTCTGCGTTCTCCAGTGCCATCCTTTTTCCATAGGGTACCTCCCTGGCCATGTGCCACATGGTTTCCATATCGCCAAGCGTATAGAGGGGCTGCTGCCCTTTCAGCTGTTGGACCTTGTGGGAATCTGCAAGGAGCAGCTTTGTTAGTTCTATTGTGACGGCCGTCGCATATACAGAGCCTGTATAGCCCCTTGCATAGAGTGCCGGTATGCTGCCGCAGTGGTCCAAATGCGCGTGGCTTAAGAGCACAGCATGCAGGGGAAGAGGGGGATCGAGAGGGGGTTGGGAGGTCTGCACGTTTATCCCGTAGTCCAAAAGGAAGCGCGAGCCATTGTTTTCCACCATTACGGACTGCCTTCCCACTTCCCCGAAACCTCCGAGGCCTGTTATTGTGGCCATTCCCTCTTTTGTCAGCTGTCTTATATAAAGCATGAATGCAATCTTGTCTTGCTATTTGTTTGCGCGCGTATGGCTGCCCGGTATTGTTCTTAATAAATTAATGCCGAGAGCCAAATTGCCGCCGGCGGGTTTATAAACCATCGCTCAATATAATTATTGAGTTGGATGAAGGCAGCTGGTTGTGCTAAGTCATTTCTGTCTGGAGGCTGTGGGGAGAATGCCAGAATTTCCCAGCGCATTACCATAGTATCAAAGCTTATTAACCGGCAGCACGAAAGATTATCCATGGAGAGGAAGGGGATGCTGGGCGTTGCTAAAGTAAGCATTGCCGCTGGTATAGCGCTCCTTTCTCTGCTGTTCTTCGCGCTTTATGTGTTGCCCATCCTTGCCCAGCCCTTTTCGGCCTCAAGCACGCCCACGCAGGTAAACATATCGCCCGCAAGCCAGGGGATTAATATTACTATTAATAACACGCTTATCAGCGGGAACATAACGAATGTGACAATAACATTGCCAGCAGGTTTTGTGTATGTGCTGGGCACAAACAACACCAATGTTCCCAACAGCATATTTTCCAATACCTCAAGCAACATCTCATGGGGCAACACAAGCACCGGATTTATCGCTCCGCTCCAGACAGGGACATTCAGCTTCAACGCCACTGTGAACAAGACAAGGGGCAACCATACATTTGTGATATTCACTTACGATAATGCAACGACCATTAACGTTACAAATCTTAACATCACCATCTTCGATAATGTTGCACCTACTCTTGCAATCCAGAACCCGCTTAATGGGACGACAACAAGGAGCCTCACATCACAGCTTTTCAACGTGACTGTGACTGAGGATAATCTCAATACGACAGGGGTCATTTTGTGGTACAGACTTAATACTTCGGTTAACTTTCTTACGCAAATAATGAGCTGCAGTGGAACCAATCCAACATATTATTGCAGCATTACCGTCGACCTTCAGAGCGATGTTGGTTTCATAAACGGCAGAGGGGTTCAGTTCTCAATAAACACAACAGACTTGGAAAGCAATACGGGGTCTAATGGGTCTGTAAGCAATCTCAACACGCTTATAGCTGATAATCTCGCGCCTAACGTATCAGACCCGCAGGTCAACATAACAAATTTCACAAGATCTGGTGTAGTGCTCAAACTGAATGTTACTGTGACTGATACCAACAGGAACAACAGCGCTGTTATATTCAGCGGTGATGCAGGCGCTACTAACACCACGGCCACAAGGATAGGCACCACTGACAGCTTCTCAGCAAATGCAACGGCTAGTGCTTTAGGTTGCGGGCAGGGCACGTGCACAGTAACTGTATTCGCCACTGACACTGCGAAGAACATAGGGACCAATGCTTCGCTGAGGGTGTTCGTGGATGACAGCGTGCCAAATGTAACGAGCCCGCAGATTAACGATTCGGACAGTGCACTGAGGACGGATGTGGTCGTCAATCTCAACGTTTCGGTGGTGGAGATAGGGAACATAACAAATGTCACCATAGGAAACGCGACTCGCATTGCAATGAAGAATGAGAGCGGCATTTGGAGGGTTAATACCACAATTGCAACGCTGGGCTGCCCGAACAACAACTGGAACTGCGCGCTTTATGTGAATGCAAGCGATGAGGCGCGCAACGAGAACAGCACAGTTTACCTGCTGGTCACGCTGGATGACAGGAACCCTGAGGTGACTATAAGCACGCCCACCGCTGGCAACAAATCCTCCGCTGTGGTGAATTTCAACATAACGGTAAATGAAAGCAATCCTTCCATAGGTAGAGTGCAGGTGACGCCTGACGGGCAGAATGCTACGAACTACACCCTGACAAACGCTTCAGGGAACTGGGGCTACACGAATGGCTCGATGCCTGATAACCGATATGTTGCAAGGTTCTTCGTGAACGATTCCGTAGGCAATGTGAACTTTACGGAAACTGTAACATTTACCATAGACACTACTGTGCCTGCTGCCAGCGGGGCAACGGTGAATGACAGCGTGATAAGCAATGGGACAGTGATACAGATAAACGTGACCGTGACCGATACCAACAGGAATGACCTTAACGTAAGCGTTTCAGGTAATGCGGGAGCTACCAACAGGTCAATGTTCCTGCTTACAGGAAATGTATTCCAGACAAATGCCACTGGAGCGCAGCTGGGCTGCGCCGGAGGCGGCGGTTCATCAGCATGCACGCTGACTTTCTACGCCATAGATGCAGCGGGGAACGTTAACGGCTCGGTAACGCTGGCTGTCACTATTGACAACGGTATGCCAAACGTAACAATAACCTCTCCGGGCAATACAACGCTCACAAGCGCTGTAGTGAACTTCAACGCCACTGTGCTTGAGAATAACGCAGGCACAGGAAGGGTGCAGGTCACGAGGCAGGGGCAGAGCGGGATTAACTATTCACTAACAAATAATTCAGGGAACTGGGGAGTGACTAATGGGAGCGTTCCGGATGGGGTTTACACTGCGCAGTTCTTCCTTGAGGACGCGGCAAACAACACGAATGCAACGCAGAGTGTGGTGTTTACTGTGGATACAGTGAGGCCTGCGGTTACGATTACGTCACCAAGCAACACAACGCTTACAAGCGCTGTGGTCAATTTCAATGCTACTGTGCTTGAGGTCAATGCTGCGCAGGGGATTGTGCAGCTTACGAGGCAGGGGCAGAGCGGGA
>CAYUWT010000001.1:0-25861 GCA_964448625.1 uncultured archaeon | reverse complement strand
CTCTTGTCTCGAATATAACAATCAACGCCACAACAATAAGAATCCGGCTGTACACCGCCTCAGGGCTGACTGATGTTTCAGCAACGTCAACCTCGCAGCTTAACGGGACACTCCCCACACAGGAAGGCGCATACAAGGTCTCTGTTGAGGCAAAATCCGGCTATGTGCAGGTCTCCACTACATAAAGGCAAACAATGCGGCAAGGGCTGAATGGAGAAGAGCTGAATAAAGCCCTGCGATGTAAGCTGCCTTCAGCCTTACCGGATAAGGGATAAGATGGTGTTTCATCAGCTTTTCAACCAGCCCCTCAGCCCACACCGTTTTTCTCATCCCGGAGGGGAGGAATATCCTGAACGGGCTCAGGAACCTCAGGAGGCGCAGTTCAATGAGCAGCAGGTCTGCGAGTGCGAAAGCGAGAGGTAAGAGGGCAACACCTGCTGTGTGGGAAAAAAGGAACAGGCTGTATGTTTCACTTACCCCGAAGGGCCTCAGGGCGGCGAGAGGCATATCCGGGAGGAAAGAGCCAAAAAAGGCCCAGAGGGGTGGGGGAATAGCTCTTTGTTATCAGGTAAGCGATGATTGGGGAGAGGGCGGAAGCGAGCAAAAGGGCAGCAATATGGAAGTTTTCCATATATTCCTTTTCTGAGCTGGGCTATAAGTAATTCCTCACGCTTTACTGCATCTTTGAAAGCTCGCCTTCTATCACAATCCTGAAAGCTTCAATGGGCTGCGCGCCTGAAATCTTTTGGCCGTTCACAAGGAAGAAAGGGGTTCCATCTACACCTGCAGCGTTGCCCTCTGAAATCTCACGCTTCACCTGCCCGAGGGTAGCCCCATCATCAAGGCACTGATTGAATTTCTGCATACCGAGACCCAGCTGGGCTGCATAGCTTTCAAGGGCTACACGGCTGAACCTGGGCTGGTTTATGAACAGCAGGTCATGGTACTCCCAGAACTTGCCCTGGTCGGCTGCGCATAGGGCAGCCACAGCGGCCCCCAGAGACTGCTTGTGCGTGTTCACAAGCGGGTACTGCTTGTAGATTAGTCTCACTTTGCCGGTATCAATGTATTCGGACTTGAGCTGCCGGTATGCGTTGCTGAAGAACTTTGCGCAGAACGGGCATTCGAAATCCGAGTATTCTGTTATTGTCACGGTTGCGTTAATGTTCCCCCTCGACTGCTCCCCGACATCTATCTGCGGGCCGTTTGCTGCTGGGTTATAGGGACCGGCTTGCTGCGCGCTGAGATAGTTTGTTGCAGCGAAAGCAATTATTGCAACTATTGCCAATATGATTATGATGAATATGGGCTTTTTCCCGCCTCCTGAGGAATGCATGAGAGGTCTTTTTCCCTCCCCGCCTCCTTCAAGCCTTTCCCTGCGCCTCCGCTCCTGCCTGCTTTCTGCCATATGCCTAATAGTGCGGGTTATTTATAAGTGTGCTTTGAGTCCTATCCTGCCCAGCAGTTCATTGAGCTTTGACAATATTTCCCTGAGGGCCTTTTCCGAATCACCTTCGGCGCGGCACTTTATGGAGGGGGTTGTGTTGCTGGCCCTTATGAGGCACCAGCCTTTTTCAAAGCTTATGCGTGCGCCGTCTATACCGAGAAAGTCGTATCCCTCTTTCCTCAGGATTTTTATGAGGCTCTCTATTTTATGGAATTTTTCATTGTCAGCGCATGGTATCTCTATTTCAGGGGAGGCAAAAGCCTCTGGAAGGGAATCAACATATTCTGAAAAATCAGGAACAGAGGAGGCGATTCTTGCAAGAACTGTTGCAATGAATATACCGTCATCATAAGGGTAATACTCCTCCGGGAAATACATGTGGCCTGTCACCTCCCCTCCGAAAACGGCTTTCCTTCTCATTATCTCCTCAAGCAGGTAGGAATGCCCGGAGCGTGTCATAACAGGGCTGCCGCCATGCTTCTTAATGTCATTTATAACCGTGCTTGATGTCCTTACTTCCACCACAACATCCCCTTTCCTTTTGGAAAGAGCATGCCTCGCGAGCATAATCAAAAGCCTGTCTGCATCAACTATCCTCCCCTTATTGTCAACCATCCCCACCCTGTCAGCATCCCCGTCAAAAGCAAAGCCCATATCAGCTCTTTCTTTAAGGACTGTTTGCTGCAGGTGCTTCATGTTTTTGTAGTCATGTGGGTCTGGCATGTGGTTTGGGTAGCTTGTATCGAGGTTTTCAAAAGGGCTTATAACCTCGCAGCCTGATTTTTCAAAAATCCTCCTCGGTATATCGGTAGCGCTGCCGTTGCCTGAATCGATTATTATTTTCAGCCTTTTCTTGAGCTTCGTTTTTGAAGCAATATAATCAATGTAATTTTCTGCTATTGTTCTTTCAGTTATCCTCCCCTTATTCTTTGCTTCAGTAAGCCTTTCCTCAACTATCATATCCCTCATCTCATATATGCCTCCCTCCCCTGTTATCGGCCCGGCATTCCTTTTTTGCAGCTTCAAACCCGTGTATTCAGGAGGGTTGTGCGAGCCTGTTATTGAAATGCCACCGTCCAGTTTAATGTGGCAGATTGTGAAATAAAGTACAGGCGTGGGCGCAAGGCCAATGTCAACCACATTCTTCCCGGTGCCGATAAGGCCTTCGATAAGCTTTCCTTTTATCGCAAGGCTGCCCTTCCTTCCATCGTGGCTCACTGCCACTTTCTTGGCATTCTTCAGAAGTGTCCCGTAGGCAAGCCCTATGCTGTAGGCTGCTTCTTCGTTCAACTCATCAGGGTATCTGCCCCTTATATCGTAAGCGCGGAATATGCTGGGGTTTATTGCGGTCATTGTAAATGGTTCGTGTGGTGGTTTAAATGGGAATTGAGGAATTTATAAGGAATAAGCGCTCGCGGCAGACTCCCCGCCGTCTACCGCATAAAGCCCGCCTGTAACATAGCCTGCCGCTTCAGAAGCGAGGAACAAGGCAACATTGGCCACCTCCTCAGGCTTTCCCACCCTCTTCATGGGGTTCAGCTTCGCATATTCCTCTATCTGCTTTTCAGTAGGATAATATCTCCTGAGCATCGGTGTGTCTATGGGGCCGGGCAGTATAGCATTTACCCTCAAACCAACAGAAGCGTATTCAAGCGCGAGACACCTTGTCAGCATTATCACACCTGCCTTTGTGGAGCAGTATGCCGCGCTTAATGGATCCGGGACAACCCCAAGAGAGGAGGCTATGTTGATTATGCAGCCTTTCGAGTTTTTCAGGAGGGGCAGTGAGTGCTTGCACATGAGGAACATGCCTTTTATGTTCACGGCAAACACATTGTCAAGGTCTTCTTTTTTTGTGTTCTCCACGGAAGCCTCGAAATAGACTCCGGCATTGTTGACCAGTATGTCCAGCTTCTTGACATCATTCATCGCTTGCTGTATCTGCTCCTCTTTCGTTATGTCAGCCCTGTAATATGAGCCGCTGTGATAAGGCTTCTGCGTGTCGAAGATTATCACATGGGCCCCCTCCTCCGCGAAGCGCTGCCCTATGGCTTTGCCTATGCCGCTTGCACCTCCTGTAATCAAAGCTGTTTTCCCCTCGAGCCTCATATTGAAAGTTAAATGTCTGGCTTAAATAGAATCAATCGGCCTCACGCCTGGAATTCGGCCATGTCCCCCGCCTTCAGCCCGTATTTCTTTGCAAATCCGCCATTCACTTCCACAACATACTGCGCTTCGCCTTCAGATGAATACCGGGGACAGATTAAGGATGTGCAGGGCTCTGCGCTTTCTATGTTAATCACCTTTTTGTCTTCTCCTATGAAAATCATATCTAGCGGTATCAGAGTGTCCTTCATCCAGAAGGAGAGCCTCTGGGGCCTCTCGAAAACGAACAGCATGCCTTCATTTTCCCCGAGAGCTGTGCGGTTCATGAGCCCTATCATGCGGGTAAGTGTTGTATCTGCTATCTCGGCTTTTATCTGGGGGGCTTTTGGGGAGGATGGGAAGGAGACTGGGGTGAATCTCTTTTCCTTCTGCTCGCCTGCGATCTTGCCCTGCATGCCCTGAAGGAAATGAAGCACGCCGTAGAGTATCCCGATGCAGAGCACAATCAATATTACAGACAGCTTTAATTTAGATGCAGGGCGCATAACATAAATGGAAGGGATGCGATATTAAACCATGCTCATCTCTGTGAAAGCCTTCCCATCCTCGGGGAGGTCTGAAGTTGCCGGAAAGGAGGGCTCTTTGAAAGTTTACCTGAAAGGCCGTGCGGAGGGAGGAAAGGCCAACAGGGAGCTTGTATTAACGCTGGCAAGGCATTTCGGTGTCACGCCGGGCCAGATCCATATAAAATCCGGGTCGGCAAGTAGGAACAAAACGGTTCTCATAGAAGGCGTTAAGCAACATTGGGCCCAAAAGTAGGGTTTACAAGCCTCCACTGGCAGCAGTCAAAATACCTGCAGGCCCTGCACTTGTTGGGGTTGTTGTGGTGCTGTGGCTGGGCGGTTTTGTTGTAAAGGGACTCGAAAAGCGTGAAGCTCTTTTGAAGGAGTTCCCGCGCCTCCTCATCAAAGGAGAACATGGTTTCCTTGAGTATCTCGTTATCCGGATTCCTCTGGACTATCTTGAAGCATATCTCATTGAAAGCGAGCATGTGGGAATAATTCCTTATGAAACCCTCGCAGTAGGCGGACAGCTGTATCAGCCTGTCCGGGTAAACGCTTTCCCTCGGTATGCCGGTTGAAATGACCTTGTCGTCGAGTATTATCACAGAGCCGTTGGCCCTTATTATCTTGTCTGTCCTGCCCACATAGCGGAACAGGTTCATGTTCTCCCTTTCTATGGAAACCTGCACGCCCTCGCGCGTGAAATCAAGCGGGAAGAACGGGTCCATGAGCTCCTCTTTTGTCGCTTCCCTCCTCGGGACAAGCTTGTCTTCCTCCTCAAGTGTTTTATGGGCCATCCTGCCTTTCTGGAGGAAAATGGTTTCCTTTGGCCTCAGGTTAAGGTGGTATTTGTTTACAACAAGGTACTGGCAGTAGCCTATGCCCGAGGCGAAATCTGATATGTTGACTTTGACCGCTTCCATGCTTTCAATTGGGCGGAGGGCATAAAAACTGTTTTGGAGGCGGGGGGCCGCAAGGGCCGGTAAGCAATCACTTCCGTAAACAGCCCGGTCTGTACTCAAGCTGGAAGATAAGCTCTTTAACATATCTCCTCAGCTCCAGAACAATTTTCCAGTTTTTCTCAGGGTGATATAGCCCTGTTTCCGGGTCAAGGTTGCCCTCAAGAATGCGTTTTAGCGTATCATAAACATAATCCGAATCAAAAACACCTTCTATTTTTCCCCTGCAGTAATGGGATATGCAGAGAGGGGATTTAAGCTCCCCAAGAACGCAGCCCTGCTCCGTATGATAGGGGCATGCTTCTTCTATGTCCCGGGGGAGATGGCCATAGCTCTCGGAGCGCTGCCCGCGCAGCCGCATAAGGGTCTCATATGCCGGTCCCTGCAGTCCCTTTTCCACCAGCGTTTTTGTGGCAGAGGCGCAGCAGCCGACTCCGTCAAAAGTCCAGCACTCATCAGGGGCAAGCTTGAACAGCTCCTCCAGCAGGCTGGTGCACAAAGTGTACTGTCTCACAATAAGGGCAACATCCCTTTCCGTCGGCTGAGGCCTCTGGACCAACGGCTGTTCAAGGCTCATAGGTTTATTCAGGGCTTAGCTTCATAAATGGAGCTCATGCTCTCTATTTCAGCCTGCTGTCAAAAAGCCTTTTGAAAGCATTTACAGCCAATAAGCCTGCAAGGAAGGCTGTATCTTCGAATTGCATCGAGAGCAGTGTAACCAGAATTGCAAGAAGGAAACCTCCTGCCATCTGCGCCTTCTTCGGCACGGGGATGGTCGCGGGGTCAGTGGCCATCGCGAAAGCAAAAAATGCGAGGCTCCAGTTAAGTATATGGAGCTCGCCTGAGGAGGCAAAGTGGAACGCAAGCCACAAAGCAAAGAAAGAAAGGGCCATGTAAAGCCTTCTTGCAAGCAGGGCGGGATAGATGAAGAGGAATGAGAAAGGGTTGGCGGCCCACCATGAGACACCGAGTCCTAAAAAGCCTGCAATAAGGGCTCCGGAGGCTGCGGGGTTGAATATGTGCCTCCTGTTTAATTTAACGATGTGCTTGCTGGCTATGGCGGCAAGAGAGGCGAGGAGGGCTATATGAAGTTGGGAGGGTGAGGTTATGTTCGCAAGTATAAGCCCCGTAATGAGGCCTGATTTCGGGAAAAGGAGCTTTTTGGATTTAAGGTAATTGCCAGCCAGATCAAAAGCAGGGGCTGAAACCGAGGTGAGGATAATGTGGATAAGATAGCTGAAAAGAGGGAGCTTCCAGAAAAAAATGCCGGTAAGAGCGTTCGCTGCGAGCAGGAAAATCATCGAATGGTAGGGGTTCCTCGCATAATGGTGGAGGGGTTTCAGCTTCATTATGTTCAATATTGAAAAAACATATTCAAATACGCCTGTCAAAATCTTCTTATGATAGCAGTTCTTTCGGACTTCGGGGACTCGGAATACCTCGGGGAAATGAAGGGGGTCATTTACAGCGTGAATCCGAAGGCGGTTGTTTCTGATCTGTGCAACAGCATAGAGAGCCATAATATAAAAGAGGGGGCGTGGATATTGCTGAGAAGTTATATCCACTTTCCAAGAGGCGCTGTTTTCCTCTGCGTTGTGGACCCGGGGGTTGGAGGTGAAAGGAAAGCTATAGCTGTGAAAACAAAAAATTACTGGTTTGTGGGGCCGGACAATGGTTTAATGTACCCTGCTGCCAGGGAGGATGGTATTGAGAAAATAATAGAGCTGGTAATAGCGAAAGATGCAGCAAAAATATTCCACGGGAGGGATGTTTTTGCTCCGTCTGCTGCGGGGATTGATATGGGCAGAGATATCAACGGGAGGGAGGCAAAGGAGATGGAAAAGCTGGAGTTTTATCTTGATGGGAGGGAGGGGGAAATAGTGAGGATAGATAAATTCGGGAACATTGTGACAAACATACCCCCTGTCAAAGGGAGCAGGCAGTATATTTTGAAAACGGGGAAAGGGGAAAAAACGCTGAATTTTTATGAAAATTATGAAGAGGCGAAGGAGGAGACTTTTTTGACAGAGGGAAGCGCAGGGACGCTGGAGATAGCATGCAAAAACAGAGAGGCAAGCAGGGAAATGGGATTGAAGGTTGGTGACAAGGTGGAGATTTCATGAACAACGTGAAGACTTTCTGGATGGCTGTTCTTGCCGTTTATGCCGCGCTCATCTTTTACGGCTCCTCGGTCCCGGGCAGCGCGCAGCCTGCAGGCCCCGCATACAGCGACAAGACCGTCCATTTCGCGGAGTTCTTCGTTTTCGGCTTCCTCGTTTTCAAAGCCACGGCCCCAAGCAACAGGAGAAGCATTCTATTCTCCCTCCTTTTTGCGCTCTCCTATGCCCTGCTTGATGAGGTGCACCAGTCTTTTGTCCCGCTGAGGGAGGCGAGCATATTTGATTTCATGGCGGACGCTGCCGGGATAGGGGTTGCGGGGTTTGCGGCCGTAATGGGAAGGAATAAAAGCCTTTCTCCCAAAAATCAGCTATGAAGAAGCCGCGGAAAAAGCCGAGAAAAAGGAGGCGGGACACGGAACCGGCAGAAATGGCCTACTGCTGGGTATGCGATGAGTATTCCCAGGCAGCAGATAAGCATTGCATGCACTGCGGCGCCCCTCTCAGCGATTATCCACAGCCATATGAGAATTCATTGAGGTTTCTGCCGCTGAGAAGGGAAATCACGGGATAAGCAGCAGCTTGCCCGCTGTTTTGCGCGACTCAAGCTCCCTGTGCGCTTCGCCTGCTTTTTCCAGCCTGAACTTTTTGTATATGTGCAGCTTTATTTCCCCTGAGGATACCCATTCAAAGAGGCTTTCCGCTCTGGATAAAAGCTCCCCCCTTGTTGCGCAGTAATCCGAAAGCCTGGGCCTTGTGAGTGTAAGGGAGCTTTCCGAAAGGAGGCGGATATCCAGAGGCTGGACAGGTCCGCCTGACTGGCCGAAGGAGACCATATGGCCTCTTGTTTTAAGGCAGCGGAGGCTTTTGAGAAAGGTTGATTTGCCCACAGAATCATATACAACATCAACGCCTTTTTCTTCTGTTATTTTTTTCGTTTCCTCCTCAAAATCATCTTCCGTATAAATGATTGCATAATCAGCCCCTGCATTTTTTGCAAGCGCCGCCTTCTCCCTTGCTGAAACAGTCCCTATCACTTCAGCGCCTTTCATTTTTGCAATCTGGACAAGCAGCAAGCCTACCCCTCCTGCGGCTGCGTGTATCAAAACCGTTTCCTCTTTCCTAATATTATGGGTGCTGTGTGAAAGGTAATGAGCAGTCATGCCCTGCAGCATAAGGGCTGCAGCATGCTCCGTGCTTATAGAATCAGGTATTTTGACAAGCTTCCATGAAGGCACAGAGCAATACTCCGCATATGAGCCAAGCTGCGCCGCATATGCGACCCTATCCCCGTTTTCCAATGTGCCGGCAGCCTCAAGCCCGGGGATGAAAGGAAGCGCAAGGGGATAAAGGCCGGTGCGGTGGTATATGTCTATATAGTTTATTCCTGAGAACTCTGTTTTTACAAGGGTTTCGCCTTTTGAAGTTTTTGTTTTTGGAACATCGGTGTATTCCAGAACTTCAGGCCCTCCGCAGCTGCGGATATTAATCGCTTTCATAAGCCTGTTTTTCAGAAAGCCCTCCTGAACTTTTCCGCGGCCTTCATTGCGTTTGAAATTATTTTGTCCCCATCAGCGGTCAAAAGCTCCCTGTTTTCCATCACAAGCCTTCCGTTGATTATAGAGTGGGAAACATCGGTTGATTTACAGCTGTAAACAAGGTTTGAAACAGGGCTGTAGAATGGAGTCCAATGCTCCTTGTTTATATCAAGCAATATAACATCAGCAGCGCAGCCTTTCTCAATCTTCCCGAGCAGGGGGCTGTTCAGGGCTTTCCCGCCGTTAGCTGTTGCCATCTTCAGTATGCCGGCAGCCTTCGTGGCCTCAGCATCCATGTCAGTGACCTTGTGCAGCAAGGCTGTTATTTTCACGGTCTCGAACATGTCAAGCGAGTTGTTGCTTGCAGCGCCGTCTGTCCCGAGGGAAATGTTCACTCTCGCCTGCTGGATTTTTTTGAGGGGCATTATTCCGCTGGCAAGCTTCATGTTGGATACGGGGTTGTGGGCTATTGAAACATTCTTCTTTGAGAGGAGGCTTATCTCAGCCGGATCAAGCCATATGCAGTGCGCAGCTAGTGCTGGCACATCGAAAAAACCAAGTGAGTCCAGATATTGCGCGGGCCTTTTTCCTGTGTGCTTTATACAGTTTTCGACCTCGCCTTTGGTTTCGCTCAGGTGGATGTGCGCAAGGGTTTTTGTTTCCCTGCATAATTCCGCCACTCTCCTCAGGGAATCTTCCGAATTTGTATAAATTGCATGCGGCCCTGCTACAGGGAAAACAAGAGGGTCTTTCTGATATCTTTTTATGAATTTTTTGCAGTTGCCAACAGGGTCTCCGGGCTCTTTTGATATCTCCCTGTTTATTATCGCATAGGAAAGGTAACCCCTTATCCCAATCTCGCGGCACACCCTTGCCATCTCATCCATGCAGTAATACATGTCACAGAACGTTGTCGTCCCGCTCTTCACCATCTCAAGCGCCGCCAGCATGCCTCCCGCATAAACATCCTCCGCTGCCAGTTTTGCCTCCATGGGCCATATGCGCGAGGAAAGCCATTTCATCAGCTCCATATCATCCCCTGCGCCGCGGAACAAAGCCATCGCTGCATGGGTGTGCGTGTTGATCAGACCAGGCATTGCAAGCCTTTTGCTTCCTTCTATCTCCATGCCATCCCCGTTCTCCTTTTTCAGGTTTTTCCCCACTTGT
Source organism: uncultured archaeon (assembly GCA_964448625.1). Taxonomy (GTDB): domain Archaea; phylum Aenigmatarchaeota; class Aenigmatarchaeia; order QMZP01; family QMZP01; genus CAYUWT01. The sequence continues at coordinate 15,964 of CAYUWT010000001.1, read as the reverse complement.
GCAATTCTATCCCCCGCTATCAGAATATCTGAATTTTCAAGAACGGTTTGTGGAGTGACAACGAAGCGGCAGTTCTTTATGAGCATAGCATATTTTGGGGGGGAGGTATTAAGAATTTGCACTGAACTACCCGCCGCTTGAAGCTACCCGCATACGAGATCGCTTTGTATGCGGGATTTTTTGAAGCGGGTGTCTACTGCTCAACGTAAGAAACTTCCCGAACCTTAAGGTTCGGGTAATGATTTTCATCCACTCTCCATGCTAACAGCTTCCCGCATACAGGTTTAAGTTTGAATGCGGGAAATAGTAAAGCATGGAGCGTCTCGGAAGCGACATGCGTAAATTCTAAAAAATGATATCTTTTCAGCATATGCGGGCCATAAATGCCCGGCCTCACTTTTCGGGGAAATACTCCTTATCGAAGCACTCATCGCACATGCCGTCATGCCAGTCTTTGTTATGGGCGGATATTTTCCTTGTGCATTTCCGGCAGCTGAATCTCATATCCTCGTCATGTTTCATGTGGATGGTCTTTGCCTTTTCCTTCATCTCCTCCTCGCTGACAGCCTTGGCAAAAAACCCATCTTCCCAAAAACTTTCATTTACCTTCCTGCCTTTTTTCACGTAACCACCCCCATTGAATTTTCATTTTACGGTAAGATAAAGGAAACAGTCTACCCCTCATTCCTCGCGAACTGGCCGGTCTCGAAGGCGGAACATTTTTTCCATGTCTACTCATGGCTCGCGGGCGGCAGTCCCATTTGGGCGCAGTATGACTTTTCCCCTGCATGGGTCTTCTATGCTCTTGAACTCATTTGGGTTGCTTATTGTCCGCATAACTGCAAAAGCTGAAATAATGACCCCCGGAAAGATTTCAGCGAGGCGGCTTGCAGACCCAAGAAGGGCGGAACCGCTTGTCACTACATCATCTATCAAAACAATGGAATTTGGAATGTCAAATATTTTTTCAACCTGAAGTGTTCTGTAATGATCCTCAGGCCTAGGGCGATTCTTGGAATCAGTCTGGAAGGCTGCTTTGGGAAGCGCTTCTTTGCGCTTAAGATATTCCACTACCTTTCCGCCCAGACCTTCCTTAACAAAGGCCTCTGCAAGTCGGCGCGGCACCCAAAGTATCCCCTGCTTGAGCAGTGAGCTTTTCGGGACAGGCACAAGAGTTGTTTTTGGTCCAAAGAAACCGGAAAATGGGAGAGCGGAGATTTTCCTTGCTATGTGCTTCGCAATATATAGGGAGAATGGTAATGGTTCGGCAGTGCCAATTTTTGAAACAGAATCGGTTTTCAGCTTATACATCAAAGTCCGTGACGCCTTTTCATCCTCTGTTTGAGGCTTCGGTGTATAAGACAAAATAGCCCCGTATTCAAGCTTTGAGAGCAGCATCCATGTTAAGGTTCGACCCCGGGGGCGGCAGAACCTCAAGCACCTCCTCGGGAGTTGAAAGTACAAACGCTCCGTAAGCGCGCATTTGTGCAGGCCATGTAAGAGAGCGATTGCTCATCACCGCTTTCATTATGAAAAGCGGCCTGCCGAGGCGGATGGTTTCCCATCCCTGGGAAAGGGCGCCGCTTGTATCATCAGCCTCCACTATAACCGAAGCGTGGGAAATCAGCGCCATTGTCCTGTTCCTCATGGGGAAATTGCTGCGGTTGATTGGATAGCCTGAAGGGAATTGTGTCACTGCAAGATGCTCTTTCATAATTAACTTTTGAAGGTTGCGGTTTTTTGCCGGATAATTTTTATCAAGAGATGTGCCGAGAACTGCTATTGTCCGCCCTCCCTCATCGATAGCTGTTTGGTGAGCAGATGTATCTATGCCTTCTGCAAGCCCGCTGACAATGGTCGCACCATGATTCACAAGGGCTTCGGTCAACTCCTCACTCCTCTTAAGACCTTCTTGGCTTGCCTTTCTGGAACCAATTATAGCTATTCTAGGGATAGAGCGCATAATTGAAAGTTTGCCCGCGACATAAAACCTCTTAGGAGCATATTTTTGTTCTATATCATTAAGCGGTCCCAGAAACTCCTCTGGAGAAAGCGTGTATGTTTTAACAGAATCTCTATTATCCTCCCCCACCCAACTCATAACTCTGTGTTGAATTGTGTAAATATAAAGGATATATGCATACGCAGGCTGATTACCCCTCGTTCCTCGCGAACTGGCCGGTTTGTTTTGACTTCCGGAACATGAAGCTGAAAAGCTGGAGGGAAAGGGCAAAATAAACAATGTTTTCTGCCAGTGCAAGGCCGGCCATGCCCCAGTCAACCGAAGGGTTTATCAGGGCTGCCCTCGCGGCCTCGAAAACATAGGTGGGCGGGAAAAGGTAGGCTATTGTCTGCAGCGCAGGGGGGAGAACGCTCACCGGGAAGAATGCTGCAGTGAGAGGCTGGAAGAGGAATATAAGCCCCCATGCAAGGGCCTGTATCCTTGTCCCGTAGCGGAATATGACACCGAGAATTATTATCCCTGTGGACCATGAGAATAAAGTCAGGTTCGCGAAAAAGAGCGTAAGATTAACCGGGCCGAGAGAAAGTATGTTGAAGCCGAATATGTAAGAGGCTATGAGCCACATGCCTGCGAATGCCAGAAGCGCCTTGGCTGTCCCTGAGAGCATGTGCGCGAGCATGTATTCAGCAAGCGAGAGGGGCGCGATGAACATGTTGCTGAGGTTGCGCGACCATATGTTCCATAAAGCCCCAACAGACATCGAATACTGGGTTATGCGTATTATTTCCCAGAGAATCATCCCCAGCAGGAGGGACTGGGCTGTAGCTGCGCTTGCGGAGCCGGCCAGGAACGCGGAGATGAAGCCGAACACTATCACTGAAATTATGGAGAAGAAGAAGAGGTCCATTATCACCTCAAGCGACCTCCTGGTTATGAAATATTCCTGCAGAAGTATTGCCTTTATCCTATGGAGCCGCATGCTTCCTCCTTGCTATCTGCAGGAACACGTCCTCCAGAGTGGGTTTCTTCACTTCAATATCCGTTATCCATATTCCCGCCTGGCTTACCCCGAATATCAGCTTCGGTATGAGCTTTTCCTTCGTGCTTATGGAAACTACGTGTTCTTTCACAAAAGAAAAGGGCTGTTTCCGGGTTTTGAGGTATCTTTCCACCTTCCTTTTTTCCCCGTCGAATGTCAGCCTCAGGGTGGCGCTTTTTATGCGCTTGGTCAGGCCGAGCGGAGTGTCATGCGCCACAATCCTGCCCCTGTCGAGGAAAACAACCTCATCGCAGATTCTTGCAACCTCATCCATGTTGTGGCTCGTATAGAGTATTGTTATCTCGCTTGATTTCTTCAGCTGCTCGATGAAGGACAGGGTCTTGTCCGCTATATCCGGGTCAAGGGAGGCGGTTGGCTCGTCCATGAGGAGCAGCTCCGGCTCATTGATAAGGGACTTCACGAGATTAACGCGGGTCTTCTGCCCGGAGGAAAGGTCCCAGAAGCGCTGCGGGAGTATCTCTCTGATCTCAAAAATCTCAGCAAGTTCCATTATCCTGCTTTCCGCCTCCCTGACACCATAGAGCTTTGCGAAAACCAGAAGATTCTCTTTCACTGAGATGCGGCCCTGCAGCGTGTTGAAAGAGGAGGCGAAGTTTATCCTCTGCAGGCTGCTTTCCTTGTTCCTGAAAAAATCCTGGCCAAAATACCGTATAGCCCCTTTATCAGGGAGCGTTACGCCCAAAAGCATGTGTATTGTTGTGGTTTTGCCAGCCCCGTTGGGGCCGAGCAGCCCTATGACCTTTCCTCTAGGAACGCGGAAGGATATGCCGTTTACTGCGCGGAAGGAGAGGTAACTTTTTGTAAGGTTCTCAACTTCAAGGACTGTCTCTTTCATAATGATTATTGATGCGTATGATTTAAGGCTGCATGTTCAGGGGAGGCAACCGGGGGCAAAATAAAAAAGAATAGCAGCATGGCAAGCCCGCTCCACCACGTGGAGAACACACAAGCTTATTAAGATTGCTGTCACTTCATAAATATGAAGCATCTGCTGATTGTTTTGGGAATAGCCGGGATGTTTGTAGTTCTTGCGCTGCCGGCCGCATATCCGCATTTCCCTAACGGAGTTATAAGGGCCCATTGCAGCGGCACTGCAGCAATACCAGCTCCGCCACATGGCCAGCCGTCTGCACACACCATCCCCGGCACTGACTGCCATGATGTCTGCACCCTCGGGAACAGCCAAAACCTGGGAAGGCTGCATTATCTCGACTTCAGTGGAGATTATGCGCATGACAACAATGAGCCAACGGTCTGCCTGCCTTGATTTTATTGCAGCTATATAAATCTCTGTTTCAAAAGGATATCCATCTTATGAACAAAGTGGTCCACTTCGAGATACCTGCGGATGATATGGAGAGGGCGCAGAAGTTTTACAGGGAGACCTTCGGCTGGTCTATCAACGAGATTCCCCGGATGAACTATTGCCTTGTCAATACAGTGGAAACTGATGAGAAGGGGATGCCCAAAACCCCGGGAGCGATAAACGGCGGCATGGTGAAGAGAGATGAGACTGGAAAGCATCCTGTAATTGTGATAAAAGTGCCTTCCATTGAGGAGCACATAAAAAAGGTGGAGAAGACCGGGGGAAAGATTGTTATGCCGACAGTGCCGGTGGGCGATATGGGCTTTTATGCGCGCTTCAGGGACACTGAAGGCAATATAATAGGGCTGTGGCAGGACAGAAAATAGCTTAATAGCTTTTATCCAGATGGCTGTTTTCCATAGGCAATATACACTAACTCTCTTATCAGACCGGCTTGTTTCTCTGCTATCCTGTATCTGTAACGGACATGGACACCTCTGCCATAGCCAGGCATCTTTTCCCTTTTAAGAAGACCGAAATCATACAGCCTTTTCTTTACGTCTGGCGGCCCCCTGCAAGACCACTCACCATCAGGGGCGACTATGTTGCACTCCAGCATCTCGCGGAGAAGCTTGATGGGGCGTCCTTTTAATTTGCAGTAGAGTTCTTCCAGGCCTTTTATTTCCGGACAACTGGGATATGAATCAGTCCCTTCCAGCTGGCGGGCATAGGCGGCGAGCTTCTTGATATACTGCCTGGGCATTGTGTCCACAGATCTGCCCATAACTAAAATCGTAAAACAGCTTAAATACATTAATCATGCCTTTTCGAGGGCTTGCTCCAGATCAGCCCTTATGTCCTCCACATCCTCTACCCCGACCGAGAGCCTTACCAGCCCATCGGTTATCCCCCTTGCCAGCCTCTCCCCGCCTGGAATGCTCTTGTGGGTCATTGTTGCAGGGTGGGTGAGCATGCTTTCAACAGCGCCGAGGCTTTCGGCGAGGGAAATTAGCTTCAGGGAATTCGCAAAGCGCTCGCCTGCATGAGAATCATCTTTGAGCTCAAAGCTTATCATACCCCCAAAGCCCTTCATCTGCCTCTTCGCTATTCCGTGCTGCGGGTGGGATTCAAGGCCCGGGTAGATAATCCTTTCTATTTTCGGGTGGGATTCGAGAAATGCTGCTATCTCACGCGCATTCTTCTCGTGCTTTTCCATCCGCAAGTGCAGCGTTTTTGCGCCCATGATTACAAGCCAGCAGTCCATGGGACCGGGAACAGCTCCGATCGCGTTCTGGAGAAAGCGGAGCTTTTCTGCAAGCTCATCACTGCTTGCTGCTGCAAAGCCCCCTATGAGGTTGTTGTGGCCGCTTATGTATTTCGTTGTGCTGTGCATCACTATGTCAATCCCGTATTCGAGCGGGCGGAGGTTGTATGGGGTTGCAAAGGTGCTGTCCACAACAGATATTAACTTTTCCCTTTTTGCTATTTTTGCTGCAGCCTCCACATCTGTTATTTTAAGAAGGGGGTTGGTCGGGGTTTCAATCCACAGCATTTTCGTGTTATCCTTTATTGCACTTTCTATATTCCCAGGCTCTGAGCTGTCAACATAAGTGAACTCCAGCCCGAACCTTTTCAAGACCTGCTCGAAAAGCCTGTACACGCCGCCATAAATGTCATCCGTTGAAACCACATGGTCTCCTTTTGAAAGGAGGGAGAGTATGCTTGTGATTGCCGCAAGCCCGGAGGCAAAGGCTATGCCGTGCTTTGACCCCTCCAGCTCGGCAAGGAGATTTTCCATAGCTACCCTCGTTGGGTTTATTGTGCGCGAATAATCGTAACCCTTCCAGCCTCCTATCCTGTCAAGAACATAGGTTGCAGTCATGTAAACAGGAGGCACAATAGCACCTGTTGTCGGGTCAGGCTTCTGCCCTCCATGAACACATCTGGTTTCAAAGCTGCTCATGGGAAGTTCACCCTCATCCACTCGTCATTGTAAAGCTTGCTCAGGTAATTTCTCCCCCCGTCCGGGAGCAGCACAACAACAATCCCCTTCCCCATCCTTTTGCACACCTTCATAGCCCCAAGCATTGCAGCGCCCCCGGAGCTCCCTGCAAGAATGCCCTCCTTCCTCGCAAGCTCCCCTGCGGTTTCATAAGCCTCCCTGTCCCCCACAGTTATTATCTCATCCACCACGCTGAAATCCGTTGTTTCAGGTATAAAATCCTCCCCTATGCCCTCAATCTTGTAGGGGTATGCCTTTCCTTCGGTCCCGTAGAAATGGTGGTGAAGTATGCTGCCTTCCGTATCAACCCCTATCACCTTTATTTCAGGGTTTTTCTCCTTGAGAAACCGGCCTGCGCCGCTTATGGTTCCGCCTGTGCCCATTCCGCACACGAAAGCGTCCAGTTTCCCTCCAGTCTGCTTCCATATCTCAGGCCCTGTAGTCCTGTAATGGGCAAGAGGGTTTGCCATGTTCCTGTATTGGTTGGGTATGAACGCGTTGCTATATTTCCCCGGCGCTTCAAGCAGCCTTTTCAGCTCCTTCGCATTATCTTCCTTTACAAGCTTCTGGATATTGTCCACAATAGAACCAAGCCTTTCATGGCCGGGAGGCGTTTTCTCATGGTTTATCACATTCCTCAGTATCTCCGCAACCCTGTAATAGCTCCGCGGGTCTTCAGGCTCCACATCCGTCCTCGTAACAACCGCCAGTCCCCCATAGGCCTTGAGGAGGTTGACCTTTTCTTTGCTCTGCTTGTCCGGGACTGTAAAAGCCATGTTGCAGCCAAACTGTATGGCTGCAAGGAGTAGTCCTATGCCTGTATTGCCTGAGGTGGGCTCTATAATTGCCATCCCTTTTCTAATCGAACCCTTCTCAGCAGCGTCATTAATCATCGCTATACCTATGCGGTCTTTTACGCTGCCTCCGGGGTTCAGATACTCGAGCTTCGCATACAGCTCTGCCCCGTTTGAAACAAGCCTGTTTACCCTGACAAGGGGCGTGTTCCCTATCAGTTCAACTATGCTTTTTGCCGCTTCCATCTATTAGAAAGGGAAATCAGTTTTAAAGCTTTGAAGATTGGGGCAATCGAAGAAACTATGCCTGTTATTATAACTGCAAAAATTTTCTCACTCCACCATCTGCCCTATTAAAACGGGGTAGTTCACGTTCTTAACCGGGTCGGAGATGTGGACCAGCTTGTGGCCCTTTGCAAGCATGTGCCTCGTTGTTTTTGAAGGAAATTTCCTGCCTGTGCTGGCCGTTCTTATCACGTCCTCCTTCGTGACCTGCTTCAGGGAATGGAGCACTATGGAAGGGTGGAAGTAATCCACATAGATAACGGGTATTTCCGCAAAACCCAGGTTCCTGAAGACGTTGTAGCGGTGGTGGCCGTCTATTATGGTTTTCGTATTTATGTCGACCACAATGGGCTTGTCAAGCATGCCCGTAGAAACAATCTCATCCATAAGCTCCGCAAGCCTTGCGTAGTTAATCGTTTCATGCTCCCTCAATTCCTCCAAGGGGAGCATCTCGCGGCCCACGAATATCCTGCGCCTTTCCACACCAGACATATTAGCCTTTGTGCAGAAGGCTTAAATACAAAATAAACGGAAAAAAATAACGATTTTGTTTCGTTCTAACTTTTATACAATTAGAATCTCTTTGGTCGGTGTTTTGCGAAACAGTCGCGGCAGTAAACCGGACGCCCTTCGGAAGGCTGGAACGGCACTTCGCAGTCATTTCCGCAGTCGGAACATTTGGCCTTGAACATTTGCCGCGGCCCGCCAAAACTCTTGAATGGCATGCTAACTTACTCCTTACTTATTGAAGGTATCAAAGAGCTTTCTCCCATACCTGCCCAATATTTGTAGGAATTCTTTATAAAGCAATAGCCTCTGTTGGCTTTGCCAATAACTCGGCCTGCTAGATTGCCCGAACTTTAAAGTTCGGGTAGTTAAGGCCCCGGTTTTTGGTTAACTCCGCTGGCAAAGCCGCGTGGAGCCTACATGCTCTTCTTTGGTTTCGGTGTCTTCTTTCTGAAGCCTGCCTTTTTGTTTGCAGCGCCCTTTGTCTTCCCCGCAGGTCTTTCGCCAAGCACAGCCTCATGGAGGAAAGCAAGCTTCTCCCTGCTGCCTGCAGGCATGCGGCTTTTTGCCTTTTCGGGTTTGGGTGAGGCCGGCCCGACAACCCTGCTGCGCAGGAATGCAAGCCTTTCCTTCAGGCTTTCCATTTCCCCGGTTCCATTTATTTTTGCCCTGATTGCCGGCGCCTGTGGAGATTCCGGTTCTGTTTCCATATAGGGTTTTCCGGAGTTGTCTGCCGCCTGCTCCTGCCCGTCTTTCCTGGGCTGCATTATTATCTTTTTCCGCCTCCTTCCGCCTGCAAAATATGAAGCACGGGCTTTGTAATAAAGGAAGCCTGCTGCAATGGCTGCCACTATTATTATTGAAGAAACTGCGCTGCGGTCGAAGGCGAGAAGCCCTGTCAGGGAAAAGGAGCTGTATACCCCTATGGCAAAGAGGGAAAATGAGCGTGTTTCAGCCTCGAAAAATGTGCGGTTGCCCTCCGTGTAAATAACGCGGGTGGGCAATGCGAGCCATTTGCCGCCTTCCATGTGATAGAGCGCTATGCTTCCCATATTTGCGCTTGCGCCCTCCATCTCGTTCCTTTCAAGGAAAAATGTTATCAGAGCCTTCTGCAGGCTTATGTTGCCTGAAACTGCTATATCCATATATTCAAAAACGTAGCTGGAGAGAGGGGTTATGTTTGCGAGGGGAGGGGAGGTTGTGACCTCAAGGCCTATTCCTGTCGCGTTATTCAGCGGGAGAATGGATATGTTGCTTATGTGGCCGGCATTGAACTCGAGAATGGAAGGCTGCCCTGCTGTGAGAGACTCTATTGACTTTGCCACCCTGAGCTGCGCTGCTGCAGGCTGCGCTTCCACTGCGGCCGGGGCTGCAGCAGCTGCTTGAGCCGCGCCTTCCTGGGCAGGCTGCTGGAGGGTAGTGATGGATGTCCCGCTTGCGTTTTTTGATGTTTCCTGCTGGCTGGTGCTCTGCCCCTCCTGGGTGGCGGCAGGGGTTGCGGGTAAAACTTCCGTGTATATTGAGAATGTGCCGGAGCATTTTCCTGCTGCAAAGCTGCCTGAGTAGTCATAGCCTTCAACCATAATAGCAGCTGAATCTGAGTTTACAGTGGGGGGAACAGTCCAATCAAATGAGGTTTCCGAAACCCTGTCCATTATGGATGACCAGCCCGAATCAGCGCACCGTGTGCTGCCTGTGCATTCCCTTCCGAGGGCGTAGCAGACGGAGAAATGGCTGAAGTTGCCTGAAGCCCCCCACCTTGCTTCCTGCACGCTCCCGCCTCTCCATGAGTCTCCGCCGGCGGGTCTCGTAACAGTTATGGAAAATTCGAGAGTCCTGAAGGTCCTGTTCGCAGCAGCAAAAGCTGTCCTGCCTCCGCTATCTGAGGCCCTGCAACTCCAGATATAGGTTCCCGGCTGTATGTTCTGGATGGCAAAGGTTACATTGGCTGCAGCCCCTGAAACGCTGGCAGTCTGGTTGAACGAAAAGTTGCCTGTGATGTTGTGGTAAAGGCTTATGTTCGCAAGCCCGAAATCGTCTTCCGCCCCGCAGATGAAGGTTACAAAGCCGGTTGTGTTCTGGCTATCAGCCGGGGAGAAGAGCTGCACTGCGGGCGGCATGTCGGGGACGGAAACATTGAGCATAAAGGTCCCGGAGGTGTTGATGTTTCCCGCGCTATCTTTGCATGAAATGCTCCAATTGTAATTTCCGTTTGGGAGAATCATTGAAAATGACTGTTCAGTCGCGCGAGGCACATCTGAAGCTGGCTTGCCCTGCATTCCCGCTACCGAAAGGTTGCACGAGGCTATGGGGTTCGAGTCGCCCACAATATAGCGGAAGGTGATGTTTCTTGAGACACTCTCTATTGAGTTGCTGGTAGGGGAGGTGATATTCAGTGAGGGAGGTGTGGTATCAATAATAAATGTGTAATTTGAAGCGGCAAAGGAGCTGGGGCCGCTTGCCTCCGCCGCAAGGCAGTTCCATGAGTAATGGCCTTCCGCAAGGCTCACGGGAAAGGTTGAGGAGTCCGCGCTACCTGAAACATTTTGTGTTGCGTTGGTGTGCCAGCCTCCGCTCCAGTTGCCGTAGAGGGTTATGGTTTTAAGAGAACTCCCCGTGGCTGAGCATGTGAGATTAAGGCTGGTGGAGTTTGTGAGCAGGCCGTTGATGGGGGAGGTAAGGTTGACATGAGGGGGCATCGGGAGGGTTGTTGCGGAGGCTGTATTGCTGAAAGCGGATTCTCCAACAGGGCTGAAGGCCTTAAGGGTATAGTTGTATTGTGTTGAAGGTGTGAGGCCGTTATCAATGTAAGCAAGCGTGTTATTGTCTGTTGTGCTGTATATGTTGGCCAAGTCCCGGTAAATCATATACTTTGTAACAAGCTCGTTGCTTTGCTGGGCTGCCCAGCTTATATTTATCGCGCTTTTATTGAGCGCAACGGCTACAAGGCTGCGGGGAGGCATGGGAACGCTTGCTATTGTGAAAAGCTGGGAGCAGCTGTTGTTTATAGTTGCGTGGCTTTCATCATGGCCCTCCACCCGTATCCTGACTGCGGTGGAGTTGAGCTGCGGTGCCTGCCCTGTCCAGCCTGCTGTCGCTGAATCTCCATAAGGGTGGTCCTGCAAGCATAACCAGCCGTTATTTTCGCACTGCCCGTTGTCGGAAACGTTGCACAAAGCTGAAAGGTTTGTTGTGTAAGTTATCTGGAAATGGGCTATGCCTGAGGATGACCAGCTGATTGAAAACGAGGAGTTTGAAAGCACTGCCTGCCCTTCCGAAGGGGAAATTATGGAGATTGACTGGGCAAAAACGTGAATGGGGGCCAGCAGGAGGATAGAGACTATTGAAAAAAGGGCAAGAGCTGTTGGGTTATGGTTATTTCGCATCCTTTTGCTCACCGAAAACATGGAATGTTATGACTATAACATTGGTAAGGAGAAGTGATTTATAAGCATTGTAAAAAACTACACGAACAGTAATGTTAGGGAAACTTTTTTTTGAACCATGTATCTATTTCTTTTACATCGCCTGCTATCGCCTCTGAAAGCTCCTGCTCGCTTCCGAACTTTCTGTCATCCCGTATCCTTTCAACCAGCCTTATCTCAGCCCTTTCCCCTGCCGCTATTCGGGGAGGTTTTTCCATTATGTATATCTCAAAGCCCATCCTGTTGCTGCCGAAGGTGGGTTTCGTGCCTATGTATCCCGCCCCTTTGTATTCTTTCCCTCCATATGCAAGCACCGCAGCATATATGCCGCTTTTCAGGTCTGCCAGCCCCTTGTCAGGCTCTATATTTATCGTGGGAAATCCCATCTCCTTCCCTTTTCCTTTCCCTTTTATGACTTTCCCCGTAAGTGTGGGGTCGTAGCCCAGCAGCTCCCTTGCCTTTGCAATGTCTCCCTCTGCAAGCGCCTCCCTTATTGCGCTGCTGCCCACCTTCCTTCCTTCTTTCATATCCACCCCAACCTCTATCACCTCAAAACCGTGCTCCTTCCCAAGGGCCCTGAGGGTGCCAATATTGCCTTCCCTCCCATTTCCGAAAACAAACACGGAGCTTGCAACAAACAGTTTGCAATTCAGCCTTTTTGCAAGCACCCTTTTTGCAAATTCTTCAGGGGAGAGCATGTGTATATCCTTAAAATCAATAACCTCCACCCTTTCTATCCCCGCTTTTTTGAGGAGCTCTTTCCGCTTTTCAAGTGTGCACAGCAGCTTTGTTTTGTCCCCAAAAAAGTTCCGCGGGGGCTCGGGGAATGTAACAACAATAGGCTCAAGGTTGCGCTTTTCAGCCTCCCTCACAAGTGTTTCAAGTATCTTGCGGTGGCCCCTATGAACGCCGTCGAAGGTTCCTACAGTTACAGCGCTGCCTTTATTTGTACGCATAGGTTGATTGTTGGGTTTTTTCTATAAATTGGTTCGAATTTGTTTTGTGATTCATCCGACAACTTAGAAAAACTACTTGAAAAACGAATACTTTCTTTTGTGCAGCACCTTGGGCGGGCTGCGGAGCAAAGCCTCGAGCAGCTCTACAGCCGCCTCTATGTCCCGCAGGTCAGCAAGCGAGATTGTGGAGTGCAGGTTCCTCACCCCTACTGCAAGCACGCATGTTGCAACGCCTCCCTTGGAAAGCGACATGCTCAGCGCATCTGTCGTGCCGGCATCGGAGACCTCGTACTGGAAAGGTATCCTTTTCGCCTGGGCTGTTTTCACTATGTGCTCGAGCAGGAATGGATTGGCTATGAACTCCGCATCCTTCACCGTAAGGAAAGGCCCCTTCCCGAGGCCCTTTGCGGCTGTGGAAGCGTCTTCAGCGGAAGTGGCGTCAACCGCTATCCCCCAGTCGGGGTCGAGCTGGTATATCGCTGTCTTTGCCCCGTAGAGGCCGACCTCCTCCTGAACGGTGAAAACATAGTATATGTCCAATCCCTTTTTGCCTTTCATCCTCTCCGCAAGCTCTATGAGTATCGCGCAACCAACCCTGTCATCCAGAGCCTTCCCCGCCACAATGTTTTTGTTCCCGAGGGCTGAGAGCCTTTTTGAGAAAACAACGGAGGTGCCGACATGGACCCCTTTCCTGAGCAGCTCCGCTTTTGAAAGCCCTGTGTCTATGTACATTTCCGCATAGCTGGGGGCCTTGTCTGACCGCACATCGTTATGCAGGCTGGGGTGTGTAATAACACCGTGCAGCTCCCCTTTGGGCTGAAGGTGGAAGTGGACATACTGGCCGATCAAAGCGTCCTCGCTTATGCCGCCAACAAGGGAGAAGTATATATGGCCTAAATCATCTATATTCTTGACGCACAGCCCTATCTCATCCATATGCGCGGCCAGCATCACCTTGGGGCCGTCCCCCTTCTGCCTGCATATGAGGTTCCCCATCCCGTCTATGTACATGTCATCCGCGTGGGGCTTGATTAGCCTGGAAACAAGGTGCCTTACATGGGACTCGTTCCCGCTTACCCCGCAGGCGTTGGAGAGCTCCTCGAGAAGCTTGAGCATTGGTTAATATTTGCGTTTCCCTTCTTATAAAACCAAAGCAGAAATTCGAGTATGGCAATGAGAAAGGAATATGCAACAATAGGGGAGCTTATAAGGGACAATCTTCATGTTGAGGAAGACAATGAAACGCTGAAGCTGATGGGGGAGCTTAAGATGGCGGGAGAAAGGGGCTATTTCATAAAGGAGGAATTCCTGAAGATGGCCATGTGGAAAAGCGCCCGGCCAAGGCACCAATATCTCAAAAATTCCGAAGAGGAAATAGTCTCGGTTTCAAGAAAACTGTTTTCCGCAGAATCCGAAAGGAAAAAAATTGGGCTGCTCACAAGCCTCAAGGGGGTATCGATACCGACAGCTTCCGCAATACTGACCCTCACAGACCCGCAGAATTACGGTGTGATTGACATAAGGGTATGGCAGATGCTCTATCTGTACGGCTCTGTAAAAGCGAAGCCTTCTGGGAGAAATTTTGGTTTTAATGACTGGAGTGATTACCTTGCCAAATTAAGATATTATGCAGCGAAATTCAGGGCTCCTGTGAGGGATATTGAAAGGGCTATATTCTGGTATCACAGGAAAATGCAACAGGGGAAGCTTTACAGGTAATGCTACAGCCCAATCTCCAGCATCATGTATTTCGCTTTTATTGTGAAACCGGCTTTCTTCAGTTTTGCGAGAGTGCCGCTTTCCGCAAAACCCTTCCCGCGGAAAAGGCTCTGTCCTGCGAACTTCATGGCAAAGGCCGGGTCCAAAACATCTATCGTGATTTTTTTCCCGTCCATTTTCACCGCAGCAGCAGGCTTGCCTTCAATCTCGATTGAAAGCTCGGCCTTCCCGCTAACGTGCTTAAGAATCTCCTCAAAAATTTCCATGCTATCTCTTTTCCTCAAGCGGGATGAATGTTATCTCAACAGTCCCGTTCATCCTTACCAGGGACTTCCCTACGTGGAACTCCACACCCTTCAGGCTGAGTTTGGTTCTCGCTTCCTTATCCTCCACCAGCTTCAGAATGGTTTTTATAAGCTCTTCCTTGTCTTTAATTATCTGCTCGAATCCCATAAAACCCCCTTTAAATTCCCGAACATTAATGTTCGGGTAATTTATTATATTGTTCCCTCAATAGTATATATAACAATCTAATTTCCCGAACTTTAAAGTTCGGGTAGTTTTGGTGTTTGTGTGGCTCTTGAAAAGATTGTAATAGGCAGAGACAGGGAGGACATGAAGAGGTTTGGCAATGCCGGGACAGCGTACATAGGGAAGCATATAGTGGGCAAGGGGGAGCAGTCTCACCTTACCAATCCTGTCCATATGGATGTCGCAAGGCCCCATGTTGTGCTGGTCTGCGGAAAACGCGGAACCGGGAAAAGCTACAGCGGGGCTGTTATCGCGGAGGAGATGGCGCTGCTTCCCAGCGAGGTGAGGAACAACCTTACGGTGCTCATGATAGACACCATGGGCATATACTGGTCCACAAAGATGCCCAACGAGAGGGAGAAGGAGCTGCTTGCAAAGTGGGACATCAAGCCGAAGGGCATAGCGGGCGCAAGGCTTTTCGTGCCCAAGGCATTCATAAAGGAATACAAGGAAACCGGGGTTAAGGTTGATGGCCCTTTCACGCTTGCAACAGGGGAGATAACGGCTATGGACTGGATCCTTACCTTCGGGTTTTCGGTGATGGACCAGTACGGGATAGCCACAGAGAGGATAATAAAAAACACGAGGGCGAAGTTCGGGGAGAAATACACAATAGAGGATATTGCATCGGTTGTGGAGGATGACAAGAAGCTGGAGGAGAATGTAAAAAATGCGCTGATAAACCGGTTCCTTATGGCTGCCGACTGGGGGATATTCGAGAAGGAGGGAACCCCAATCAGAAGCCTTTTCAAGAGAGGAGCGATTTCGATAATAGATGTGAGCCATTACATGAGAGCGTCAGCAGGCTGGTCGGTAAGGACCATGGTTGTAGGTTTGTTGTCGAGAAAGATATTCCAGGAACGGCTTATGGCAAGGAAGAAGGAGGAGTTTGAGGCCATGACAGGGGAGGCAAGCGAGACCATACCGATGGCGTGGGTGATAATGGATGAGGCGCACCAGTTCCTGCCCAACGAAGGGGAGACAGCCGCAAGCGAGCCCCTGCATACGCTGATAAAAGAGGGGAGGGAGCCCGGGATAAGCGTGCTGCTCATAACCCAGAGGCCCAACAAGCTGCACGAGGATGCGCTTGCACAGGCTGATCTGATAATCAGCCACCGCCTCACCTCGAAAAGCGATATAGAGGCTTTGAGATCCATAATGCAGACCTATGTGCTGGATGACATACAGGAGCTCATAAACGAGATGCCGAGGACAAAGGGGTGTGCCATTGTTCTGGATGACAATTCAGAGAGGATGTACATGATACAGGTCAGGCCGAGAATAAGCTGGCACGCTGGAGGCTCTCCAAGCGCGCTCAGCGAGAAGGGGATTTTCGGGTAGCGCAGCTTTACCCTTTCAGCTATTCGCAAGCAAATCCTCAATCATTGAATTGATACCTCTGTCCAAAATCAGCTC